>DATDOI010000031.1:0-4557 GCA_035293325.1 Candidatus Altimarinota bacterium | reverse complement strand
GATCCGTCCGTTCGTACGTGTGCGCGCCGAAGGCGTCACGCAGTCCCTGGATAAGGTTCATGGGGCCGCGCGCGCGGGATGAGTTCAGAAAATATGAGTGAGTTGATGCCAGCGCCGCAACAGGAACTCCATTCTCCGCTGCCAGTGAAACTATTTTTCCGAGGTTTGGGATGTTTGCCTTTAAATCGTCCGCAAGTTCGGGAACCGCGGGCTTCGTCCTGAAATCGGACTCGATTTTTTTCAGGAGTTTCATGCGTATAATACACCCACCCTGCCAGATGCGGGCAATTTCGGAGGGATTGATGTTCCACTTATGCTTTCCGGAGCCTTCCCACAGAAGATCGAACCCCTGATTGAACGTGATGATGATGGCAGCATACAGAGCGTCATCAAGCATATCCACGAACTTATCCAGGTCCAGGTTTTGGCGTTTCACTTTTACAGAGTAAATTTTTTCAGCGTGCGTGCGTTTTTCCGCGTCTGCGGATATGGCACGCGCAAAAACCGCTTCAGCAATCGTCGGAATGGCGACGCCCAGCTTCAGCGCCTCCTGTGTCGCCCACATGCCC
This sequence comes from Candidatus Altimarinota bacterium, assembly GCA_035293325.1. Classification (GTDB taxonomy): domain Bacteria; phylum Patescibacteriota; class Gracilibacteria; order UBA1369; family UBA1369; genus DATDOI01. The sequence continues at coordinate 3,988 of DATDOI010000031.1, read as the reverse complement.
GTGCCCTTTTGGGCGGCTTTGTCCTGAATTTTATCAACCAAAAAACCGTCCCCTTTATCGTTTTTTTTCTTGAGCACTTTTGCTCCAAGCTCGAACAGGAACCCGTTGAGCTTTCCGCGGCTATACCCTTCAAACACCTGCGCGACGTCCGGAGCGGGCATGTTAAAGAGCGAACCAAGAAGATCGTACGCTTCGGCCATGAGCTGGATGATTCCGTATTCGATCCCGTTATGTACGGTTTTTACAAAATGGCCGGCGCCGTCGGGTCCGGCATACGTGACGCACGGTTTTTTACTAAAATCCGGGGCCGCAACTTTTTCAAGAAGAGGCTGAACCGTTTTCCAGGACTCTTTACTGCCTCCCGGCATAAGGCTCGGCCCGTTTAACGCCCCTTCCTCTCCTCCGGAAATACCGCACCCCCAGAAGTTCAGACCTTTTTTATCCATTTCTTTGCTGCGGCGCTGAGTGTCCTGGTAGGGGGAATTGCCCATATCCATCACGATGTCGCCTTTTGTAAGCAGGGGAGAGAGTTCGTGCAAAATTTCGTCCACCGCGTCACCGGCCTTCACCAGCAGAATGATGACGCGCGGTTTTGCCAGATTTTCAACCAGCTCTTCCAAGGTTTTCGCCCCGGACAGATTTCCCTTTGCTGCGGGCCCAAACTCCTTGATAAAAGTTTCCGTTTTGTTCGCTGTCCTGTTGTAAACCACGGTTTTTACGCCTTTGCCCGAAAAATTACGGGCAAGGTTTGCGCCCATGGCGGCCAGACCTATAATTCCAACCTCCGCAGCGCCTTTTTTTACGGGTTCAGTATTTTTTTGCATGTTTCCGCGATATGGGATGATGAAAGTCCTGCTTTTTCATAGAGCTCCTCCGCCTTGCCCGAAAATTGGTACTCGCGTACGCCGATGGATTCGAAAACGTCGGGGCAGATTTTTTGCTCGATCATGTGTTTCGCAAGCTGGGATGACAGCCCGGATGTGGTGTTATGATCTTCAACTGTGATCACTTTTCCGGTCTTGCGGATAGATTTTGTAATAGTATCGTCAAACTTTTTGATGGATGTTGCGGCGACAACCTCCACGGACAGATTCGCGTTTTCCGCTTTGAGCGAGGCAACAGCTTTTAACGCTTCGTTCACCATTGCGCCGGTTGCGATGATGGTCAAATCCGCCCCTTCGCGTACCACATCGCTTTTTCCGTACTCATACTGGTAGTCTGTGCCATAGAACGGCGTTCCGTCCTCTTTGGTGACAATCGGATATTTGTGCCTTCCCATGCGAACGTAAAAATTTCCGTAATGTGATGCGGCATAGCGGATTATCCGGTCACACTGGTTTGGATCGGCGGGCTCGACGACCATGGTATTGAACATTCCAAGAAATGAACTCGCGTCGTCAATGGACTGGTGCGTCGGGCCGTCCTCCCCCACGGAGAGCCCGCAGTGGGTGGCCACCATTTTTACGTTTGTGCGGTTGATGTCGTTTACGCGGGCTTGATCTTTGGCGCGGCTGGACATGAACGCGCCGAAAGTTGAACAGAACGGAACAAATCCGGCCACGCTCAAACCTCCCGCAAGCGAAACCATGTTTTGTTCCGCGATGCCGACCTCAAAATGCTGGTATTCAAGCTCTGATGCGACAAACTTTGTCATAACCGACCCGCGCAGGTCTGCTGTGAGGGCCACGACGTTTTTGTTGTTGCGCGCCAGATCCAGAAGCGCTTGGCCGTATGCCGTTCGTGAGTCTGTGAGCGTATCCGTTGTGTAAAGCACAGGCGTGCCGGTATTGATGGCAACGGGCGCCAGACTTTCCGTGAATTTTGGTTCTTCCGGTTGCCATTTCACCAGTCCCTTTATTTTTTCCAGTTCTGCCTGATCTCCGGCGGACAGCTCAAGTCCCTTTATAGCCTGGTCCGCCTGATCAGGTTTTGGAGCGTTTCCATGCCAGGTCGCTTTTTTCTGCAGACCCTCATGTTCCATAAAATCCACTCCCTTTCCCATCACGGTCTGGCCAATTATGACGCTCGGTCTGTCTTTGCATTCGTAGGCTTTCTGCAGAGCCATCCACATCGCCTCAAAATCGTGGCCGTTCACTTCGATAACGTTCCACTTTGCAGCGTTAAATTCCGCCGGCAGGTCTATCGGCATGATCTCTTCGATACTTGCGGTCAGCTGCACCTCATTAAAATCAACGAACAGAATCAGATTATCCAGTTTGTATTTGCTCGCAAAATGGATCATTTCGTGAACCTGTCCCTCTTGCGCTTCACCGTCCCCCATGACGCCGAAAACTCTTTTGCCGGTGTTGTTGATTTTTTCGCCGAGCGCAAAAGCCGCCGCCACGGAAACGCCAATTCCCAGTGGTCCGGTTCCGTACTCCACCCCGCGCACATGGCGCGTAACGTGCCCCTCATACACGCTGCCTATTTTTCTGAACCCTTTAATCGCCTCCTCTTTTGGAATGTATCCCATCTCGGCCAGAATGCTGTAGACGGCGGGGGAGATATGCCCGTTGGAAACGACCAGCTTTTCACCGGTCTGACTTAAAACAAAAGAGTAGAGGAGCGCCAGATAATCTATGGAGGAGAGTGATCCCCCCGGGTGGCCGCTCTGCGCCTCTTTCACCATGCGGATAATGCTCTGGCGCGACGATTTTGCAACGGCCCGCAGGAAACTCAGTTGATCCGGCTGTAGATTGTCTTCATGTTTGGGGACGTTCATTTCAGTGGGAAGATAAGATTTTTTTTGTGATCTGTTTCGAGAGCTCCACTCCCGGCTGATCGTATGTATTGATGCCGAACATCTCGCCCAGGAACGCGGTTGCGCATTCAAAAAGCATGAACAGCGCGCCGAGCGTTTTTTCGTCGAGCTTTTCGATCTCCAGCGTCAGGTTCGGGCGTTCATTTTTGGTGAGTGCCTGGCGTGTCCCCTCCATTTCTGTATCCAGAAGTTTTTTGAACGTTACGTTTTTCAGGAAAGCGACAGACTCATCATCATACGCAATCGGAATGGTGATCTGATCGCCCTGATGCGCTATTTTTATGAGAATATGGAGTTTGTCGTTCGGCCCTTCGTTGTAAAGTTGCAGCTGCGAGTGTTGATCTGTGACGCCCAGTGCGCTTACAGGAGTAATACCGATTTCTCCCGTTTTTCCGATGCTTTCAGCGAGTAACTGGCGGTACCAGTCCGCAAAGCGGATCAGTTTTTGCGCGTACGGCATCATCACGGTGATATTTTTTCCTTTTTGATACAGCAGGTACTGGATTGCGGCAATCTGGAACGGAAGATTTTTTTCGTAATCCGTTTCCATAAAAAGATCCCGTATCTCCTTTGCGCCGTCTATCATGTCACCAATGTCCACCCCCATCAGTTTTGCAGGAACGAGTCCGACGCTTGTCAGTACAGAAAATCTGCCTCCCACGTCGGATGGAATATCAAAGGCAATGAGACCCTCTTTTGTGGCAATCTCCCGCAAGAACCCTTTTTTGGCGTCAGTGATGACGATGAAATGTTTTGCAAGAGGCAGTCCCGCATCATCGCACCTTTTTTTAAAATAGAAAAATTGAGCGAGCGTTTCCGGCGTTGTGCCGGATTTTGTTATCACCAGAAAAAGCGTTTTTTTCAGATTGAGGGTCTGGTCCAGCTCTCCGATAAGCTGCGGATCAATGTTGTCTATAACGTGCAGATCAGGCGTCCCGTGTTCAAAAAGCGGGCCGAGACTCTGCCTTATGCAGCGCGGTCCAAGTGCCGAACCTCCGATTCCCAGAACGACGATGTCGTCGTATTTTCCTTCTTTTCCCACCAGTTCTCTGCATGCATCCTCAATTTTCCGTACCGTTGCGGTGTCATCAATCACTTTATAGAACCCCTGTCCGCGCGATTCGATTTTTTTCAGATACTCTGGAATGTTTTTGGACAGCGCTGCAATCTCTTCGTCCGCAAGCCCATACTTTTTGTCCAGAGTGATCATTATTGGAGGGATTTTAC
>DATDOI010000030.1:0-3335 GCA_035293325.1 Candidatus Altimarinota bacterium | reverse complement strand
AGCTACATTATTCTGGCTCACGCCGGCGGATTCATGACTGTCTACGGCCACGTTTCTGAACTCCGCGTCGAGGCGGGAGAAAAAGTTTTTGCCGGTCAGACGATCGGTCTCACGGGGGGAACGCCCGGGACGAAGGGCGCCGGCGTGATGACCACCGGAGCACATCTGCACTTTGAGGTGATGAAAGGCGGCAAGTACGTTGATCCTCTGGATTACCTTCCTCTCACACTCCTGCCGATGGATTCGCTGCCCGAAAAATACCGGAACCGCATTACCGGTGAGGCGGATAAAGTCCGTCGCAACAAGGAGGGGGATGACCCTTTCAGCAATGATGAGCAGATGACCGACTTTATTGAAACGAGCGGAGCCATTGAAAGCGCGATCAACGGCACATACGGTGAGACCTCACCACCGGACTCTTCTGAAGATATTTTGAGAGTTGAAACTACTCCGTAGCCCGTTCCTGAAGTTGTGGATCGAGGACAGACTCCGGCACCGGCATCCATTGCGGAACGTTTTTTTTTGCTGCGGCAATTTTTACGGCTGCTGCAATTGCCGCACAATGAAGCAGCAAGACCGCGACTCCAAAAAAGTTCTTGAAAAATTCCGGATAGCCCGGAATCCTGACGTCAATAAATGTGCCCAGAAATCTGTCCGCAAAATCTTTAAAGAAAAAATATCCGGCAACCGGAACATATTGAAAGAGTTTCAACGGTCTTAATTTCGTAGCGATGATGAGTGACTGGAGCGCGTAGATTGTTACCCAGAACATGTTACCCACCCTCCACCAGCTGAACCCCTCCCACGACATGAGCAGCGGGAAATAAAGGTAGGCCATCACACCGTAGCTGGTTATCCCGATAAAGATAAATGTTGTAAGCCATTGCGGCGCCTTGCCGCGAAAATAATAGACTGTAAACCAGATTGCCAGCGTCAACGGATAGAGCGAACAGATCGGGGCGAACGGCATCAGATACCAGTCCACACTCATCAGCCATGGCCAGTCCACCACATTTGAGGCAATCGCCATGAAAAAATTCAGCGCGATCAAAGGAGGCAGCGTTTTCTTATCCAGTTTCAGGTTCTTCAGGTTCATGGCCATAGGTAGCAGCTCATATGCGTGACAGGGCAAAGCGTAAAGATTTATACTGATCGCGTCAATAAATGCCCATAACGCCCTGCTATGCCAAAACCTTTGGCGAAAAAAAGTGATGCCCTGGCAGCCGGCAAAAATCTTCCACAATTGCTGGGACTTTTACGCCAGCAGTATCACAGTGCTAAAACCGCACTCGAGTTCAGGACGCCACTGGAAATGCTCGTCTCCACGATTCTTTCGGCACAGTGCACGGATATACGCGTGAACAAAGTTACGCCCTCTCTTTTTAAGCGCTACAAGACGGCAAAAGATTATGCCGGTGCCGATATCAAAGAGCTGGAAACCTACATCCGCTCAACAGGTTTTTATCACAACAAGGCAAAAAACATTCAGGGCGCCTCAAAAATGATAGCTGCAAAATTCGGCGGGAAAATTCCACATACCATGAAAGAGATGCTCGAGCTTCCCGGCGTCGCGCGCAAGACCGCGAACGTTGTTCTCCATAATGCGTACGGTATTATCGATGGCGTGGTTGTTGATACGCATGTGGGCAGACTGTCGCGTCGTCTGGGCTTCACTAAAGAAACGAATCCCGAAAAAGTTGAGCGGGACCTGATGGGGATCGTTCCCAAAAAAGATTGGGCCAATATTTCGTACTGGCTTATTGATCACGGGCGGGCCGTCTGCAAATCGCAGAAACCTTTATGCGACAAATGTCCGCTCAACAAAATATGCCCCTCCGCATTCGATTTCGACGCGAAGGGACGATGGATTGGCGTGAAGTAGACTCTCTAGACGTTGTCCGCGATCTTCACCAGCTCAATACGGTTGAAGTGTGAAAAACAGTCGGGTGCTTCAGTATCTGGAGACGGGTCAGTTATTGTAAGTTTCACTAGAACCGGAGCCTCTTCTGACGAGTTTACAATTGTTTCCGTTTCGGTCTGACTTATGGTTGATTCTACGTCAAGGCCCTCCGTCTTTTTATACGTTACTCTTCGAATCCCATGCTCCTCAAGACAACCAATGCTAATGCCCTTACTACTGGTGAAGTTGTTTCCCTGCTGGTTCAGATATTCCTGAAAATCCTTATTCACGGCATCATAGTCAGAATTAAACTCGAAGAATACATAATCAAATTTCTGACAATTTTCTTCACAAAAACCTTCCTCTATTTGTTCAATTCTGGCCATGCCCTCCAGGTAGAGCGAACCAACATAATCGGAAACGGAGGCGTCGTAGTGATAATCCCCAACCGGTTTCATCATTCGGCCTGCTGATGATTCTTCTGTGCCGGCCTCTTCCTGCGTATCAATTGTGAGGGATGCGGTGCTTTCGTCACTGACGGCAACAGTTTCCTGAGTTGCATTGTTTACGGTCTGCGTAGCTTGCGGAGCCTGCTGGCATGCGGCCAGAAACAGGAGTGAGGCAAACGTCGGCACAAGAATTTTTTTCATCGTGAATACATGAGGGAATTATGACCTATAAAACGGTGCCATTCGAAAAAGTATTACATCCTTTTGTACGTCCCTATCAGTTCCACCTCGTCCAGAATGTGATCTTTCATCGCCTCTTCAAGATCTTTTTTCTTTCCCGTTGCGGGCAGATCCAGCTCCGTGTCGAGCGCGTACAGTTTAAAGAAGTAGCGGTGCGTTCCCGATGGCGGACACGGACCACCCCAGCCCGGCTCCCCAAAATCTGTTGTTCCTTCGATACCTTCGGGAGCCGTGGCTTCCCCTATTTCAGCCGTTCCAACCGGTATGTTCCACACAAGCCAGTGTACCCAGTCCCCTACCGGTGCGTCAGGGTCATCAACAATAAGCGCGAGCGATTTTGCTCCCTCCGGAACTTCAGAAATACTTAACGGAGGACTCACATTATCGGCATCACAAGTATATTTTGAAGGTACGGACCCGTTGTGCTGGAATACCTGGCTGGAAATTTTCATATCGCCTTTGGTTATGGTTATCTGGCTGGAAGTTGCGATGGTGCGGATCTCCTCGACCTGCAGTTTTTTCGGCAAAAAGACGGCCATTGCCGCTAGTGCGATAATCGCGAGGATGCCGAAGAAAAAAACTATGCGCGTATTTTTCATGCTGTATGGTTCAAGGCAGTCTGAGTATAAACTGCGCGTTCGCTTGAGGCAAGCGCGCATCTATGCTACAAATACCATGTTCATTCGAACATATATTAAAAACAGACACACATGAAAAAGATTCTTTCGTTTTCGATTCTGGCGCTC
>DATDOI010000029.1:0-12067 GCA_035293325.1 Candidatus Altimarinota bacterium | reverse complement strand
GTGAATGAACTTTCGGGCTTTCAGTACGGCGAGTATTGCCATCTTGATCTGTGAGTGCGGGATCATCACAACGTCTTTCCGCGCCCTGTAGGCATTGCGGATACGGGTGAGAAGATCTGCGATCGGGTCGGTTGTCATCATAATGTTATTGGTGCTTATCTAGTGAGTTAGGACAAGGTGCGCTTCGCGCGTTTCTGGCTAGGCCCTTCGGCCTTACGGCCTCGCGCTACCAGGATGATTTTTTAAGCCCCATGATTTTTCCGGAGCATGCGTTTTCACGGAAACAGATGCGGCACATTTCGAATTTTCTCATATAGCCCCCAATGCGGCCGCAAATTTTGCAGCGATTGTATACCTTGGTCGGCTGGTGGGGCTTTTTCCCCTCACCTATCGCCTTCAGGAAGGCTTTTTTTATTCGATCCGTTTTGATTCTGAGCGCTTTACGTGCCATTGCGGTGAGAGATTATTGTGATGATTTTTTAGCTTTGAGTGTCTGGAACGGGAAGCCCATAGCCTTGAGCAGCTTGCGGCCGCTTTCGTCGTCTTTTGCCGTTGTTACAAAAGTTATCTGGAGTCCGTGAATCTTTTCGATGTTGTCCGGATTAATTTCGGGGAATACCGTGTTTTCACTGATGCCCACGGTATAGCTTCCATGTCCGTCGAACCCTTTCGGTGATATGCCGCGGAAATCGCGGACGCGGGGGAAAGTGATATTTACGAGTTTGCTGACAAAATCATACATTCGTTTGCCGCGTATTGTGACCGTCACGCCAACCGCCAAACCCTCACGGATCTTGAAGTTGGAGATGGATTTTTTTGCCTTGGTGACGACCGGTTTTTGTCCGGTGATGAGTCCCAGGTTCGTAATAATGTCGGAGTAATCTTTTTTTGCCGCTATGTACGGACCAAGACCTACGTTGAGTTTTACGAACTTCAGACGGGGCACGGCCCAGACGTTTTTGATCCCCAACTCCTTTTGGAGCGCCGGAGCGATCTCTTTCACGAACTTTTCCCGTAATGTCATTAGTTGAGTTGCCATGTTATTCCTGTTTCAAATTAAGCCTTAATAGTTTTTTTCTTGCCCTTTGCCGCAGGTTTCTCTTTCGGTTTCTCTTCAGCTGCAGCTGTTGATGCCATATTGTCGAGCGCTGCCCCGCTGAGTTTGGAAAAACGCTCTTTCTTCCCGTTCGCTAGAACCCTGTAGCCGATTCGTGCAGGTTTGTTCTCTTTCGGGTCCAGGATCATAAGGTTCGAAACGCTCAGAGGAGCTTCATACTGGATCCTTTCACCCGCCTTCTGCTGGGTCTTCTTCACATGTTTCGTCCGGATGTTTACTTTTTCGACGACCACACGGCCATGTTTCTCGACAACGCGGATGATCCGGCCGACCTTTCCTTTGTCTTTTCCGGAGATAACCAGCACTTTGTCGTTGAGCTTCAGTTTCATTGAGGTTTTCGTTTAAAGTACTTCTGGTGCAAGACTGATGATTTTCTGATACCCTTTTTCGCGCAGTTCGCGGGCAATCGGTCCGAAAACACGTGTGCCTTTGGGCTGTCCGTCTTTGCCGACGATCACAACCGCATTCTCATCAAACCGGATATAGCTGCCGTCTTTGCGGGGCGTCTCTTTCCGGGTTCGTACCACCACACCGCGTTCAACGGCGTGCGTTTTTACGGCGCCGCGTGGCGCAGCCTGCTTAATCGTGAGGATCACGATATCGCCGAGTCCGGCGTAGCGTCGCGCGCTGCCTCCGATGACCTTGATAACCTGCGCAAGCTTTGCGCCACTGTTATCGCCGATATTGACCATTGATCTTAACTGAATCATAGAGATTTCCTTATTTTACAATCGTCCATCTTTTAAGCTTTGAAAGCGGTTTCGTCTCCTGAATCGTCACTTCATCACCGATTTTGCAGCTGTTCTCTGCATCATGCGCGTAGAATTTCTTGGAGACACGGTACCGTTTTTTATATTTGGCATGAGTGCGATATGAATGCACCGTCACCACGACGGTCTTATCCATTTTATTGCTCGTAACTGTTCCTTTTTTGAGTCTCATGCGTAAGATATTAAAATACGTTATTCTTTCGGCGTTTCCATTTCACGTTCTCTTTTTACCGTTTTCATCGTGGCTATGTAGCGCCTCATCATTTTTGCCTGGTGGCTTTCCTTTGCGTGGCCTCCCTGCAGATCCATCTTGAGTTTAAACAGATCGCGAGAGGTTTTGTCTATCTCCTGGAGGAGATCTTTATCGCCGAGTTGTCGGATTTCCTGGACTTTCAGCATGGCTTAGGCGATGAAGTGTGCATCAACGAATTTGCATTTTACGGGGAGTTTCTGGGAGGCAAGCCTCATGGCTTCCTTGGCGTCCGTCAGCACCACACCATCCATTTCAAAGAGGACGGTTCCTGCCTTTATGACTGCCACATACTTTTCTATCGTTCCTTTTCCGCTTCCCATCGGTACTTCCGCCGCTTTTTGAGTTACCGGCTTGTGAGGGAAGATCCGAATCCAGATTTTACCGCCGCGTTTGATGTAGCGCGTCATGGCGCGGCGTGCGGCCTCCATCTGGCGGGACGTGATTTCTCCTCCCTGCATAGCCCTGAGCCCGTAGGCGCCAAATGCGATGCTGGCACCGCGGGTTGCAATGCCTTCATTGCCTCCACGGAGACGCTGCGACTTCCTGTATTTGGTCTTTTTGGGCTGAAACATTTCGGTAAACTTCTGTTAAATGAGGCTGTCTGATTATACTGATAGAATCCTTGAAATCAAGCTCTAGTCCTTCACTTCCGTCACTCTCACGTCACCTTTTTTCTTGAAGATGTCTCCTTTGTAAATCCATACCTTCACTCCAATCGTGCCGAAAGCCGTTTTTGCGTGCACCATAGCGTAATCTATATCTGCCCGGAGTGTGTGAAGAGGGATTTTCCCGCGGGAAAAAAATTCGGAGCGGGCGATTTCAACGCCGTTCAAACGACCGGCGCAGAACACTTTTGCTCCCAGCGCGCCGCTTTCCATGGCTTTATCAACGGATATCTTGGAAGCGCGACGATAGGAGATGCGTTTTTCAATCTGTTTTGCAATGTTGTCCGCGAGCAGCTTCGCGTCGAGCGTCGGTTTGTTGATCTCTTTAATGCTGAGAGAGAACTCTTCATGGAATTTTTTCTCCAGCTCCTCTTTTAAGGCTTCAATCCCCGCCCCCTGGCGACCGATAATGAGTCCGGGTTTGGCGCTGTGGATGTGAACGATTACGCGGTTTGCCGTCCGGTGGATTTCAATTTTGGAGACGGACGCGTCAGCCAGCTTCTTCTGGATAATCTTCTGAATCTCAAGATCCTGATGAAGCATCTTGCTGAAGTTGCGTTTGTCGGCATACCACTTGGAGTCCCAGCTTCTGATAATACCGATGCGTAAGATGTTTGGATTAACTTTTTGACCCATAAGAGATGAAAAGATTAGGAGACTTTATTGGTCGCAGGTTCTTTGCTCTTGGCTGTCGTTTTTTTCGGTGCGCTTTTCTTCGTCGTGCCGGTTGAGCCTGTTGTGCCCGTTTTTTTCTCTGACGGTTGGGTTTTCTTTACCTCTTTTCCTTCATGGACGCCGATCAGAATCGTTACATGCGTGTTTCGTTTCAGAATCGGCTGTGCGCGCCCGCGGGATGCGGGAACCCATCGTTTGAATGTTGTAGCCTTTCCGACAACCACTTCTTTCACATAGAGACTGTCCCCATCCTGTTTGAAGTTATTTTCAGCATTCGATACGGCGCTGAATAAAACTTTGCGGAGGATCTTTGCGCCCTTCTTTGGCGTGTATTTCAGAATCTCAAGCGCGGCTTTGGCATCCTTATTGCGAATCATTTCCGCAATGAGGTTCATTTTTTTGGGTGTAAGCCGTACTGTCCTGGCTGTCGCTTTCATGGTGTCGTATTAAGATGCTTTGGGTCCTGCTCCTGTTGCGGGCGCTGCGCTTGGCGCTGGAGCTCCGGCACCTGCCGCCGCCGCCGCCACTTCTTTCGCCAGTTTTCCTCCATGGCCCTTGAATTTGCGCGTCGGAGAAAATTCACCGAGACGATGGCCAACCATGTTTTCCGTCACAAAAACCGGAACGTGCTGTTTCCCGTTGTGGACGGCAAACGTGTGACCGACGAAATCAGGGGAAATGACGCAATCCCGCGCCCAGGTCTTGATGATTTTTTTCTGCCCGGACGTGTTGAGTGCTTCAACTTTTTTCACAAGTTTTTCGTCCATAAACGGCCCTTTTTTAGCACTTCTTGACATGGCGGTACAGTTTACAAGTAAAGTTAGGATTTGGATTTTTTCTTCAGTCTGCGATCTTTCACGATCATTCCGTCACTGTATTTTCGTTTGCGCGTTTTAAAGCCCAGTGTCGGCATACCCCATGGCGTCACTGGAGAGGGGAGACCGATCGGCTGATTACCTTCACCACCACCATGAGGGTGATCGTTCGGGTTCATGGCCTTACCGCGAACGGACGGACGGATGCCCTTCCAGCGGGATCTTCCTGCTTTACCGAGTTTTACGTTGGAGTAATCGATATTGCTTACGACGCCGATGGTCGCAAAGCAGTTCTTGTCGATCAGGCGGACTTCACCGGAGGGCATCTCCACCTGGGCGTATGGCCCTTCAACGGCCACAACTTTACCTTTGGAGCCGGCGGAGCGAACAATCTGTCCGCCGCGGCCGAATTTCAGTTCAACGTTGTGAATGTCGTATCCGACCGGAATGGATTTCAGCGCCATGCGGTTGCCGACCTGTATCTTCGCTTTTTCTTTTGCGATGATTTCCGTGCCGACTTTCATCTGGTCCGGAGCAATGTGGTACCGTTTTTCCCCGTCCGCATAGTTGACGAGCATAATGAATGCCGTGCGGTTCGGATCGTACTCGAGAGCCTTCACAGTTCCGGGGATGCCGACTTTATCGCGCTGTTTAAAATCGATCATGCGATAGAGCTGTTTATGGCCTCCACCCTGATGACGGACGGTCAGTTTTCCCTGGTTATTGCGGCCGGCCATTTTCTTAATTCTCTTCATGAGGCTCTTTTCAGGTTTTTTGCCCTTCGTGAGCTCTTCGAATGTGAGGCCGCTCATGTTTCTGCGGCTTGGTGTACTTGCTTTGTAGTTTCTGATACCCACGGTGAGAGTTACGTTAGTAAAGTTAAATTTATGAGGAGGAGACGGTCCGTTTCATGCGGCTTCCCGGATTGCTTTTAACGGTGTTTCGATTGGCTTTTACCGTCGAGCCTTTTGATGAGCTCTCGCTTTTTTTGGAAACTTTTACCCCGCCGTCTTTTGTCACAGTGGACTCTTTGGAAACCTTCGTAATATCCAGTTTTTTCTTTCCCTTAAGCGTCACAAAAGCTTTTTTCATTTCCTGGCGTTTGTCTACGACGGATCGCTTTATCACCCGTGTTTTGGCCGGAGCGATCATCATGCGAACGGTTGCCGCTTCCTGTCCGAAGATCTCTTTGATCGCCATTTTCACATCCACCTTGGTCGCTTTCATGTGAACATAGAAAGCGTACGTCATGTTGTCACCAAGTTTGGTGGCCTTTTCCGTAACAATCGGTCTGATTATTGTGTAAAGAGCTTTCATTATTTTTTAGACAAAAAAATCTGTTCCATTTTTTTGAGTGATTCCTCAAAGAAAAGAACAATGTCGTACTTTTGAAGGTCGGCAATGTTCATGTAATTTACGAGGAGTGTCTTTACGAATGGAAGATTTCTGCTCGATTTCTGGACGGTCTCGTTTTTTTGAGGAATCACAATCAGCACATCTTTTTCAATCGGAAGTCTATGGAGCATTTCCATGAACTTCTTGGTTTTCACCACGTCACTCTTATAATCATCAATCGCCATTATTTTTTTATCGTTGAGCTTTGCGGAGAGCGCAGAGAAGAGCGCCAATCGGCGCTGTTTCTTTGGCATCATACGGGTAAAGTTGCGGTTGTTCCGCGGACCGAATGACACACCACCTCCAACCCAGTGCGGGTTGCGGGTGGAACCCTGGCGGGCGCGCCCGGTACCTTTCTGACGGAACGGTTTGCGGCCGCCTCCCCTGACCTCTCCTTTGGTCTTGGTGTGGGCAATCATGCCCAGGCGCGCGTTGGAGTGCTGACGCACAAGCGCCTGATGCAGAAGATCTTTCTTAAACTTCACACCGAAGATCTCTTCAGAAACGGTCACTTCGCCTTTCTTCTCTCCTTCCTGATTGTAGAGGTCAATTTTTAGCATTTCTTGATAGCAACGAGAGATTTGTTACCCCCTGGAACGGGGCCTTTGATACCGATGAGATGATTCTTTTTATCGAGATACACAACGCTTGTCTTCTGCACCGTCACGGTTTCGGAACCCATGTGGCCCGCCATGCGCTTGCCGCGATGGATTCTCCCCGGCTTGGCGCGTGCGCCGACAGATCCGGGTTCGCGTTTGAAGTGCGAACCGTGTGATCCGGGCCCGCCTGCCATGTGATGGCGGCGTACGACACCCTGGAAACCTTTACCTTTTGACGTTCCGGTCACACTGACGAGATCTCCTTCCTGGAACATTTCCACCGTCACGTTCTCGCCTTTCTTCGGCTCTTCACCTTCCCCGATCTTGAACTCTTTCATGAACTGGAACTTGCGCGTCTTTGTAACTCTTTTTAACGGAGAAAATCCCAGGACTACCGCCGGATATCCATCTTTCTCGACCGTTTTCACCTGCGCAACCACATTGGGTTCACAGTGGACAACTGTCATGGGGATCACTCGGCCGTCGTCTTGAATGACGCGGGTCATGCCTAATTTTTTGCCGATAATACCAATCATAGTTTCCAGAGGTTATGGTCCCGATGGGACCGGGGAGAGAAGATTACGGCCTCCGCAGATGCGGAGTAACCCTCATGCTCCCGAAATAACGTAGTGCTACTATTATTTTTCCTGAGCTGCCACAACCAGCATTTTAATTTCGATGTCGACGCCTGCCGGCAGGCTCAGGTTGGTCAGGGAGTCGACGGTCTTGGGAGTACTTTCAGTGATATCAATAAGTCTCATGTGCGTGCGGATCTCGAACTGATCGCGTGCGTTCTTGTGAACAAATGTGGAGCGATTGACCGTAAATTTTTCTATCCTGGTCGGGAGGGGAATCGGTCCTGCCACAATGGCACCTGTCCTTTCAGCCGTATCAATGATCAGTCGAGCTGAATCATCCACAACCTTGTGGTCGTACGCCTTAATCTTGATCCGGATCTTCTGTTTAGCGGCCATGATTTCAATTATTCAATGATCTTTGTTACAACACCTGCACCAACCGTTCGTCCACCTTCGCGGATAGCGAAACGCGTACCTGAGTCGAGAGCGATCGGAGAGCCGAGCGTTATCGTCATGAAGATGTTGTCACCGGGCATAACCATTTCTACGTTTGCCGGGAGTTCGATTGAGCCCGTTACGTCCGTTGTGCGGATGTAGAACTGAGGTTTGTATCCTTTAAAGAACGGAGTGTGGCGTCCACCTTCCTCTTTCGTAAGAACGTACACTTCACCTTCGAACTTGGTGTGCGGTTTAATGGTACCCGGTTTGCAGCATACCTGACCGCGAATGATCTCTTCGCGTTCAATACCGCGGAGGAGAAGACCGACGTTGTCACCGGCCTGACCCTGGTCGAGAAGTTTCTTGAACATTTCAACGCCCGTAACGACAACTTTGCGTGTCGGGTTAATGCCAACGATCTCGATCTCTTCATTGATTTTTACAATGCCGGTTTCGATACGTCCCGTAGCAACCGTGCCACGTCCCTTAATAGAGAACACGTCTTCAACAGGCATAAGGAAAGGTTTGTCGAGTTCGCGTTTCGGATCAGGGATGTAGCTGTCGAGAGCGTCGAGAAGTTCCTGAATGCACTTGGTTGCTTCGGGATCGCCCGGGTTTTCAAGCGCCTTGAGAGCGGAGCCTTTAATAATCGGCACTTTGTCTCCTTCAAAGCCGTACTTTTTCAAAAGATCGCGAACCTCAATTTCAGAAAGTTCAGCGATCTCAGGATCGGCCATATCCATCTTGTTCATGAAAACGAGCACGTACGGAACGTTCACCTGTTTTGCAAGCAGGATGTGTTCGCGGGTCTGAGGCATCGGGCCATCAGCGGCAGATACAACCAGAATGGCGCCGTCCATCTGAGCGGCACCGGTAATCATGTTTTTTACGTAGTCGGCATGTCCCGGACAGTCAACGTGAGCGTAGTGACGCTTCTCCGTTTCGTATTCCTGGTGAGACGTCGCAATCGTAATACCGCGTGCCTTTTCTTCAGGCGCGTTGTCGATATCCTCGTATTTTCTTGCCTTCGCCATACCCTTCTGGGCACAGTAGAAAGTGATTGCTGCGGTAAGAGTGGTCTTACCGTGGTCGACGTGGCCGATGGTACCGACGTTGACGTGCACTTTATTTCTCTGGAATACGTCTGCCATGTTAATGAAGTATTAAGGTGTTATAAAAAGTTTATTTTTTCGTGAGGTTCAAGCGCAATTTTACACTTACACGCGATCTACCGCGTGCAATGCGAAGAGATAGTATCGGAAATAAAAAGCCAATGCAAGGGTTTTTTTCGATCAATCCAAAGCCCTACGATGCCATTTCCGCGAGTGTTTTTCCGATGCCAAATCCGTTGAGTGCGCCGAGTCCGTCATAGAACCCGCCGAAATACAGTCCAGGATTCACTTCCAGGGCGATCGGGATGGCATAACGGGTCTGCACGTCGAACCCTCCCCAGAAATATTCTATGTCTTCAGCTTTCAGGAACTCCATTTTGGGCAACACTTTTTTTATGCTGCGGAAGAGATTTTTCAGAATCGCCGCGCGTTCCTCGTTTGAAAAACTCAGCTTGCTGTTCCTTTTGAATTTATCGAGTCCGCCGAAAATCAGACGGTGGTCAGTCGTGAGTTTGCCGTAATAGTAAAAGGAGTCGCTCGTGTAAAAAGCGGGAGAGCCTTCGCGTGAATACGCTTTTTTTTCATGCTCCGACAGAGGTCGCGTCGCCAGACAGAAACTCGAAAAAACTTTTGCTTTTCTTGTTTTTCCCAGCTGGCGTATCTGCCTTGTGAGATTGAAATCAGAAGGGATGCCTTTGAGTGCATACGCGTTCGTGGCGAGGATCACTTTTTTGGCTCTGACAGAGCCTTCGCGCGTCCAGATCAGATACTCGTTTTTTGTCCGGACGTACTCTATTTTTTCAACGCCGCTTTGTTCGTAGAGTTGATCTGCGCATTTTTTTGCCAGAAACGTCAGAAATTTTCCCGAGTTGAAACTTGCTCCGTCCTTACAATGAAAATATCTGTTATACGTCGGACTGGATTCGATTTTTACGTTTTCCGGTTTTCGCGCGGAATAGCTTACGGGAATATTGATGGAGCCGCACAGCTTTGTTTCTTCGCGGTATTTTTTGTCTCTTTTTGGATTGAACCGCATCAGCGCAATGACCCCCGTGCGCGCGTAATCGCACCTGCCTTTCGCCGCGCGCAGAACCTTCTCGAGCAACACAAGATATTCGGCGGATTTTTCATAGAGATCTTTCGCGACGGTATAGTCGAACGTATGAACCAGGTCATACATATAGGGGATATAACCCGGCCAGATAATTCCGGAGTTGTTCCCGCTGGCCCCTTCTCCAACTCTACCCTTCTCAAGAACGATGAATTTCTTTCGTTTCTTTTTGAGAAGCCATGCCGCGGAAAGTCCGGTGAAGCCCGCCCCTATTATGACGGTGTCCGTTCTGATGTTGCGTGAAAGTTTGGGCCCCGCTAAGCGGGGTCTTTTGCTTTTCTCCTGGGCGTTCCAGAGTGAAGTGTACTGAACTTTGGGGAACAGATTGGAGGGCATGGGCCCATTATACTCTCTTTGAAATCCGCCGTGTTATCGAGCCGGGGTTCCGGTTGCTCTTTCAGCAATGATCTTTTCGGCAACGTTGTTCGGAACTTTGTCGTAGCGTTCAAACTCCATGGAGTAAGCGGCGCGTCCCTGTGACATGGAACGAAGATCCGTGGCGTAACCGAACATTTCCGCGAGAGGCACGAACGAGTGGATCACCTTGGCCATACCGCGGTTGGTCGTTTCGTAAATCTGACCGCGTTTGGAGCTGAGGTTCCCCATCACGTCACCAAAGAACTCTTCCGGAGTCGTAACCTCCACTTTCATGATCGGTTCGAGGATTATCGGACTTGCCGCTTTTGCGCCTTTCTGGAAAGCGAGAGAACCGGCGATCTTGAATGCCAACTCGGATGAGTCCACGTCATGGTACGAACCGTCATACAGTTCAACCTCGACATCCACGACGGGATAACCCGCAAGAATACCGCGAGTGAGCGCTTCCTTAATACCCTTATCAACGGCCGGGATAAATTCACGGGGAATGCGGCCGCCAACGACGCTGTTGGTAAATACATACCCTTTACCCGGTTCGGAAGGGCGGAGCTTTATAAGAACGTGACCGTACTGACCGCGACCACCGGACTGCTTGGCGTATTTTTCTTCCGCCTTCACTTCCGTCTGGATGGTTTCACGATACGCAACCATCGGACGGCCGATGTTCGCTTCCACTTTGAATTCGCGTTTCATGCGATCAACGAGAATGTCCAGATGAAGCTCTCCCATTCCGGCGATAAGCGTCTGGCTTGTTTCAGCATCGGATTTGACCTGGAACGTCGGATCCTCTTCTGCAAGTTTTTGGAGAGCGATACCCATCTTTTCCTGATCGGCTTTGGTCTTTGGTTCAATGGCGATCTGGATGACCGGTTCCGGGAAGGTGATGGACTCCAGAATGATCGGTTTGTCTTCATCGGCAAGAGTGTGACCGGTACGAACGTCGCGTAGACCGACAATGGCGGCAATGTCTCCGGCATGAACCTCTTTGATCTCTTCACGGTTGTTCGCGTGCATCTGGAGCAGGCGGCTGACGCGTTCCTTGTTTCCGGTCGATGTGTTCAGAACATAGCTTCCGGCGTTCAGTTTTCCTGAGTACACACGGAAGTAGACCAGCTTACCCACAAACGGGTCGGTCATGATTTTGAAAATGAGAGCGGAGAAAGGCTCATCATCCTGCATTTTGCGTTCCTCTTCCTGATCGTTGTCCGGGTTGATACCTTTGACGGAACCGATGTCGAGAGGAGAGGGAAGGTAGGCGTTTACGGCGTCCAGAACAAGCTGCACACCTTTGTTCGCGAGAGCGCTTCCGCAGAAAACGGGGAACAGTTTAACATTTACCACCGCGTGGCGGAGACCTTTTTTGAGCTCTTCTATGGTCAGCTCTTCACCGTTCAGATATTTGTCCGTGAGTTCGTCGTTGGTTTCAGCGATTTTTTCCATCAGGGTGTGGCGGTATTCCGTAACCTGAGCCTTCATGTCTTCCGGAACAGGAATTTCTTTGATGATTTCACCGTGCTTGCCTTCAAAAGTGTAGGCTTTGTTCTCGATCAAATCGACGACGCCGCTGAAACTGCTTTCAAAACCGATCGGTAATTGTGCCGCTACGGCATGAGGCGTGAGACGTTCCCAGACGGATTTGATGCTCATGAAGAAATCCGCGCCGATCTTGTCCATTTTGTTGACGAACGCTATGCGCGGGACGTTGTATTTGTCGGCCTGGCGCCAGACGGTTTCGGATTGAGGTTCTACACCCTGTGAGCCGTCGAAAACAACGACACCGCCGTCGAGTACCCGCAGAGAGCGCTCTACTTCAGCCGTGAAATCCACGTGGCCGGGAGTATCAATAATATTGTAGCGGCACTCTTTCCATTTACAGGTTGTGGCGGCGGAAGTAATGGTGATACCGCGTTCCTGTTCCTGTTCCATCCAGTCCATGGTCGCAGCGCCTTCGTGCACTTCACCGATCTTGTAGTTTTTTCCCGTATAAAAAAGCACGCGTTCCGTCGTGGTGGTCTTACCGGCATCAATGTGCGCGATAATACCGAAGTTACGGAGCTTACTGAGGTCTTCAGACATGGAATTGGGTGGTTAAAAACAGATTAGTTGTTGAGTTTATAATTATAAGAGCCTCCCTAAAAAGGGCTTCAGTATTATATTTACT
>DATDOI010000028.1:0-2636 GCA_035293325.1 Candidatus Altimarinota bacterium | reverse complement strand
GGGAGGGGGCGGTGGTGCTGGAGGCCGCCCGCCGGATTACTGGCCTCCCGGCGATGATGAGCCGGTTCCGACACAGGAAACGCAGATCCCACCTGAAACACAGGAAACAGGTGAAACGGAAGAAACGCAGGAAACCGGCGAGACGACTGAAACCGCGGAAACGGCTGAAACAGCCGAGACGCAGCCCGGCGAGGAGCCTGGCGCTCCGGACGAACAGTTCCCTGCGACCGAAACCGGCCCGGGTGGAGCCGGGATAGAGGAAGGCCCGCTTTCGTGCGACGTCACGGCTTGTTATGCACTCCCGTACACGGGATTGAGGGCAGCCGCAGAGGAGAGAGAAGATGCCATGTGCTTCATCGTTGCGAATATTTTTCACGTTCTCATCGTTTTATATTTCATCTGGCTTATTGTCAGTCTTTCGCTCATGCCTCCGTCGCGCGGCAGAAAAGGATAAGTAGACAACGGGAAAGCCAAAACATATACTTCCGGCGATGAATGTCGCCGTGATTCTTGCAGCAGGAAGTTCAAAACGTTTCGGGAAAGATAAACTCCTGGAGCCTGTTCTTAAGATGCCCGTTTTGTACTACACCATCCAGGTTTTTCATGACCATCCGGAAATATCGGAAGTGCACGTTGTCGTAAGCGCGGCGAACGAAAAAGCGATCAGGTCGCTGATAAAAAAGTACCATTTCCCGCGCGTCGTAAAATTCGTAAGAGGGGGGAAGGAACGACAGGATTCGGTACGCAGGGCAATCGGCGAAATGCGAAAAATGTCGCCGCGGGACGTGATTCTTGTCCATAACGGAGCAAACCCTTTGGTTACCGCCGATGAGATAGGTGAGGTGATTGCGTCCGTTCAAAAGTTCGGATCCGCGGCAGTCGGGAAAAAGATCGTTGATACCGTGAAAGAACTACGAAACGGCAAAATAATTAAAACGCATGACCGTGAAAAACTTGCCGGGATGCAGACTCCGCAGGGCGCCACGCTTGAGCTTTTCCGTAAGGCAATGGCAAAAGCGGCGAAGGAAAAGAAAGTTTTTACCGACGATGCGTCACTGATGGAAAATCTCGGGCACAAGGTCCACTTTGTACACGCATCCGAATATAATTTTAAAATTACAACCGCTCACGACTACGAAAAAATGAAAGTGATTATGGGAGACGTACCGAAAAATTTTCTGGTTGGATTGGGGCAGGACAGTCACGCATTCGATGCCAAAAAAAAGGGGCTGCGCCTCGGCGGAATCATGTTGAAAAATGAGCCGAAGCTGGAGGCCGATTCTGACGGAGACGTGATACTTCATGCGCTTTGCAATGCCATTTCACAGGCCCTGGGAGAGGGCTCGCTCGGCCGCTTCGCGACCTCGCTCGCCAACCCGTCCGCTTCCGCCCGCTCGCGGGGAGAGCGAGCCATCAAAGACAGCAAAAAATATCTTGCCCCGCTCCTGGCGAAAGTGCGCCGGAAAGGTTTTGAACTCAACAATATCGGAATCATGCTTGAATGCGCGCGTCCAAAAATCGATCCGCTGGTTCCCGCGCTGAAAAAATCTCTTGGCGCCATCACGGGAGTATCACTGCCGCGCATCGGTATCACTGCAACGAGCGGCGAAAAACTCACCGGGTTCGGACAGGGAAAAGGAGTTCAGTGTTTCGCGATCGTATCGCTGAAGAAGACATGAAAACGCGCTCGAAAAAAAATCGGCCCGCCGTCACACACACCGCACCCGTCGCCCCCGTTGTAAAACGCGTCGCCCTTCGGGTACGATCTTTCGCCAAAATCAATCTCACGCTCGACGTCCTGAAAAAAGAAGGAAACTACCATCAGATCCGGACCGTGTTTCAGGAAATTCCGCTCCATGATGAACTGATTTTTGCGATCAATCCGGACGGCAAACCGGGAAGCGTTGACCTGCATTGCAGCCGACGGGATGTTCCGGTTGACGAAACCAACATGGTGTATCGCGCCGTGGAACTTCTCAAAAAAAATGCGCGCGCGGATTTTCCGTCACTCACAATAACGATAAAAAAAAATATTCCGGTTGCGGCGGGGCTTGGAGGAGGAAGCAGTAACGCGGCCGCAACGCTGGGTGCGCTGAACACCTGGCTGAAGCTTGAATTGAGCAAAAGCAGACTCCAGAAAATGGCAGAGCGGATAGGCATGGACGTCCCCTTCTTTCTTCATGGGGGGACGGCGCTCGGCACACACTTCGGAGAAAAAATAAAATCGCTTCCGGGTCTGAAATTCCCGCACCTGCTTATAGCCATGAACGGAAAGAAAGAAAGTACGAAATCCGTCTACGCCCGTCTCAATGCAAATCTGGTCGGCCGCAATGCCGCAAAAACCACCGCGCTTTTGACCTATCTCAAAAAAAAATCACCGGCCACGCGCATTGATATCCAAAAACTTTCCGGGTTTTTACATAACGATTTTGAGACGGCTTTTCGCACAAACAAAAGCAAAAGCGCGCTGGGTATTCCCGATCTGAAAAAAATATTGTTACGCACGGGAGCAGCCTCCGTACATATATGCGGATCCGGACCTGCACTGTACGCCGTCTACCCGAACAGAAAGACACGGGATATGGCTTACAGACAGCTGAAAGTACAGAACCTAGTATTCCTTAAAAGCTTATCCG
>DATDOI010000027.1:0-3151 GCA_035293325.1 Candidatus Altimarinota bacterium | reverse complement strand
TGAATAATTTCGGGGCCATCGTGTGCCAGGACGGGAAACTTTATTTCCTCCGCAGAGGGTATACGTGGGACCCGGACATCCTGAAAGATTATCTGGAGACTCTCGTTGAATTACGGAAGGCGGTCTAATCTTCGGCCCCTGGAACGGGAAACTTGAGGCAGAGAGTTTTTACCTCTTCTTTTACTTTTGCGAGAAAGGCTTCATCTTTGTGGTTATCAATACAATCGTTGATCCACACGGCAATTTGGCGCATCTCTTCTTCTTTCATTCCGCGCGTGGTTATGGCGGGAGTTCCAAGTCGAATGCCGCTTGGGTCCATCGGGGAGCGCGTTTCAAAGGGGACCGTGTTTTTGTTGCAGGTGATTCCTGCCTTATCGAGCGCTTCCTGCGCTTCTTTGCCTGTGATATTTTTATTGGTGAGATCAATGAGCATCAGATGGTTGTCCGTTCCGTCGGAAATAATTTTGAACCCTTTTGCAATGAGGTCTCCGGCGAGTGTCTGCGCATTTGTTATGATCTGGCGTGAATAATCTTTGAATGCCGGTTCGAGAGCCTCTTTAAATGCGACGGCTTTGCCGGCGATGATATGGTCGTGCGGGCCGCCCTGGAGACCCGGAAACACCGCGCGGTCTATGGCCTTTGTGAATTTTTCCTTGCACATGATCATGGCACCCCGCGGCCCGCGTAAAGTTTTATGCGTTGTCGTCGTGACGACATCAAAATATGGAACAGGGGAGTCTATAACGCCTGCCGCTATGAGTCCGGCAATGTGAGCAATGTCAGCCATTGTTATTGCGCCGACCTCTTCGGCAATTTCCTGAAATTTTTTCCATTCAAGATTCCGGGAGTAGGCTGAAAATCCGGCAACAATCATTTTCGGTTTATGTTCATGCGCCAGTTTGCGCACCTCCTCCATGTTGACTCGGCCTGTCTCTTTTTCAACGCCGTAGCCGATAAAGTTATATGACCTGCCCGAAAAACTGATGGGAAGTCCGTGCGTAATGTGTCCTCCGTGATCCAGTTTCATTCCAAGAACCGTGTCGCCATAATTCAGGAGCGCAAAGTACACTGCCGTGTTGGCGGGGCTGCCTGAATATGGCTGCACGTTCACGTGTTCCGCTCCGAAAAGCTGTTTGGCCCGGTCAATGGCCATCTGTTCAATGACGTCAACATACTCCTGGCCGCCGTAATATCTTTTTCCCACATACCCCTCCGAGTATTTGTTTGTCATCAGCGATCCCACAGCCTCCAGTACCGGCCGTGAAACGTAGTTCTCCGATGGAATCAGCTCCATGCCGTCGCTCTGCCTTTTTTCCTCATGTTTAATAGCGTCGTAGATCGTCTGATCGTACGCCTTGAGTGCTGACATTTGCATGGGCCCAGGTTTTAAGGAGTTGAAATGCGGGTGGTTTTTTCAGTGATGATCATGTCAACCGGTACGTCATGCTTTTCACCCGGAATATTGTTCACGATTTGAAACTCGTACGCAATACCAATTTTCGGGCAGGTCAGTTTTTTCATGAGCCGATCGTAAAAACCTTTTCCATACCCGACCCGGTGTCCGTCCTTGCTGAAGGCGATCCCGGGGATAAAGGCCAGGTCTATCTCCTCAGGTTTTACTTTCTGCAGGTGTTTTTTTGGTTCGAGGATTTTGTAAGCCCCGAGTTCAACATCCTTAAGATTCTTAATGTTATACAGAATAAGCGTTGTGGTTGTACTTTTCACCCTTGGTAGAACAATTTTTTTGTTCAACGTTGGGATATCAAAGAGCGCGGAAAGGTCAACTTCACCGTGAATCGGCAAATAGAGCAGAATTTTACGCGCCTTTTTGAACTCATCCATTTTTTGCAGGAGCTGAAGGATCTTTTGATCCTTTTTTCGTTTCTGGACAGGCTGCTGTTTGAGCCGTTTGAGGAGTATTTCTGAGCGCAATCGTTGTTTCATCTTTACTAATTTATACCGGAACTTGCTTTTTACCCAGTTCGAATTATGATATAATCTTTAGATATGGGAAGATCGCTTATATTTTAATCTCTCGCCTCATGGGTTCTCCAGACAATACATCAAAGCCACCTCTTTCGACGCCTCCTCCTTCAAGGCAGGAGATTGAAGAGGCTAAGACAGATCCGCCTCCTGTACCGGAAGCTGCGGATAGTTCAGCTGTGGATGATCTTCGCGAAGACACGAGGGTGAAGTTTTATGTTGATCGGCTTGTTGCCCAGGCACCGGAGACCGAGACGGTCGTAAGCAGTCTGGAAATCAGGGAAAAGATGATACCGGATAAAAAGACTGTTCTTGAACCTCTCGTCCAGTTCGTTCTTGATGAAAAGCTCGATCTGGAGGGAATGAAGATTACGAGAATTATTTATGACGGCGAGCGAAATATTCTTTTGATGGATGTGACGACGCCGAACACCGGGGGCGGATATACCCTCATGAACTATATGGTTGAAGGCAGACAAGACGCGCTTCGCCAAAAGACGGGTGAACCAACGATGAACAGCGCAAAAAAAACGTCCAGCGAATGGACGTCATGGGACAGCGACGATATGCCGGAAGGCGGCGGCAATCTTGCCGACTATGAACAGGGCCGCTGGATTAAGCGTTACTAGAAAATGTTCCTATGGTGCGCGGGAGAGGACTTGAACCTCCATGCCCTTGCGGGCGCTACCACCTCAAGGTAGTGCGTCTGCCATTTCGCCACCCGCGCATGTTATTTTTTTAAGCTCGGCAGTGGCAGAGCCACGCGCCTGCGCCCTCGCGCTTTGCGCTCGGAGCCCACCTATTCTAGCCGATGAGAGGAAAATCTCAAGTTTAAAAGAGTCTTTTTTTCAGGAACACCACAATCCCGATGATCGTGGAAAAGAGGATCATGCTCATCACAATCGAGAAGCCGTGCTCGCCGTGCTGGTAGGGCAAATCCACGTTCATGCCGTAAATGCTGGCAACGAGGGTCGGGAGCATCAGAATGATCGTGATGGAGGTCAGGAACTTCACCGACTGGTTCAGGTTGTTCGAGATAATGGTCGCAAAAGTGTTGGCCGTATCAATGACGATCCGTTCGTAAATTTTTACGGTTTCAATACCCTGTTTTGTTTCATCCATGACATCTTCTATCAGCTCTTCGTCCTCTTCCGTGCCATTAAACAGT
>DATDOI010000026.1:0-4124 GCA_035293325.1 Candidatus Altimarinota bacterium | reverse complement strand
ATGATCGCAAAACAAAGAATGGTAAAAATAGTAACGCCGAACCGGACCCGCCGGCTGCGCTGCCGCAACAACCCGGCGCAGATAGTTATAAGCAGCGTGATGTTGTATCCGGAAATCGCCAGGATATGGGTTAAGCCGGCGGTCTGAAAATCCGCCAGAATACCGGGAGGAAGCGTACTGCGGATCCCAAGCAGAAGTCCAAGAACAATTCCGCTCACAGGGTCGGTAAAAAGGCCGTCTACCCGAATCTGCAGATACGAGCGAAAACGCATCAACAGCGAACGGAGTTCCGGACGAAACGAATCACCCAGAGAACGAACTGTTCGCGGTTTGATCGTGGCATAGATACCCTCCTTCTGGAGATAACGGACGTACGTTGGACTGTCAGCCGGGGGAGACTCCAGCATTCCGTGCAGTTCAAGTTTCTCGCCAAACGCTCGCGCAGGATAAAGCGGTCCATCGACCGCTATTTTTCCGGCAACCGCGCGTGCCAGGAGCGCACTCTGCAACGCCGTCAGATTTTTTTGCACTGCCTGAACCTGGACGCTCTCTGCCACAAAATAAAACCTCTGCGAATTGGAACGAACAGTAACTTCAGAATCCACAACGCCGGTCACAACAAGATCAAGCCCGCGATAAAACGCCACATCGGTGCGGGGAAAAACCGGTTCCACGTGACTCATGGTAAAAATCGCCACAATCACAAAAAAACTGATGCAGACGGACTTAACAACGCATGATCGCGGCATAAATGTGGGAAAAAAGAGACAACATTCATAAAACTATCCTACGACGTATGATGAAAAGATAAATTATTGATAAAATTTGACAATCTTGCAAGTAAGTCATATTGTTCACTCTTTTGGTATGCCTTACATACCAGAGTAACCTCAGGATCGAAAATGAAATTCGATGGTATTCAGGAACTCCACAGCACTCTGAAAGAGATCGGCCTCAGCGATAAAGAGGCGCACATCTATCTGACTTTGCTGATTATCGGATCCAATCCTGCCAGCACAACGGCAAAACGGGCGGAAATGAATCGCGGGGGCTGCTATGCCGTGTTGAAGCGTCTCCTTGAAAAAGGGTTTACGCACGAAACGATCAAGGGAGGGGTCTCATATTTTACGGCTGTCGAACCGCGTTACATTATTGACCGTCTCAAATCCCGGAAAGATGAACTGGATTCAAAAATCCGGAACATGTCACAGACGATCGAGCAGCTTGAGACACTTCGCTGCGACTATCCGCGCCGTCCAAAAGTCGTTTTCTACGAAGGGCAGGCCGGTGTGCAGAATATTATGGAAGATACGTTGAGCTCGCCGGAACCGATCCGCGCCTATGCAAGTCTCAACGAGCTGGTGGACCTCATTCCAAACTATTTCCCAAACTACTATAAACGTCGTACCCAAAAAGGTATCCGTGTAAAAGCCATTTATCCGGCAACGCGACAGAGTTATCACCACAAACTGCGGGACGAAGAGGAGCTGCGGCAAAGCCGCCTTGTGCCGCCGGAACTGGATTTTCATCTCGATGTTCTCATATACGGAAACAAAGTGGCCATAACGTCCCTCAAAGAAAAATTCGGAGTTTTGATCGAAAGCAAAGAGATGGCGGATGCGCAGAAAAAAATTTTTGACCTGCTGTGGATAAGTTCAAAAAAATACGATGAAATCATGACGAAAAAAATGCAGGCCGAAACTGAAGGCAGTTCATCTGAAAATCTTCCGGCCTGATACAAAAACCCCCCGCCTTGGCGGGGGGTTTTTTCGAATTCACATAAAACTCTTACTCTACGGGCGCACCCGTATCGATCATATCGCTGCTCAAATCACCAACCACTCCCTCTGAAGGATCAACCAGCATCATGGAAGAGTCATCCATCATGGACGGATCGATAAGGGAAGGATCCATCATCGAGGGGTCCAGTGCGGACGGATCCATCATAGCGCCGGCACCCATCAGGCCCATAAGAGCGTCTGTCGGGAAAGGCTCGGCAGGCGGAATCTGGAGCGTAACAGGTTTGTTGATATCACCTGCCGTGAAGCGGACCATAAAGTTACCGGATGCTCCGTCGCTCGCATCGCTGGCTTTCATGTTCACGCTGACGATGACCTGGTTCATAACGCCGCTTTGCGTGCCAACCCAGACGTCACCTTTAAGATCAACGGCCTTCAGCCCTTCTTCCAGTTGAGTTACATCATCATCCGTCACTGCTTCTCCCTGTGATTCAGCAACCTTCTTCAGAAACTGCGCGAGAGCCGCCTTATCAACGGTAACGCTGTAGTGGTAGCTGGACTCGCCCATAATGTTCTCCGTTCCGACATACTGCGGAGCGGCAAGAACTTTTGAATCTTCCCAAGCCTTCGTCATCGCCGCCATTTCAGGAGTCATGGTTGCGGCATTTCCTTCCTCCATGCCGGCTGCCATTTCAGCCTGAACCTCAGGTGGAAGCGGGACGACATACCATTTCCCGAAGAGACTTGTCAGCTCTTCCGGCAGAGGCGGTGCGCCTTCACCCTTAAGATCGAGCTTCATAACATTGAAGTAGACATTCTCCTTATTCAGACGAAGCTCAGCAGAAGCGTTCCCTCCTGCTCCGGATGTGCCGTCAGACATTGAACCATCGAGCTTGAGGCTCACCTTCGGATCCTTGGCGTCAATGCTGTCAGCAGCGCCACCAAGCACAAAATCAAAATTTACCGCTTTTCCCAACTCATCTTTCACATCACCTTTCATGGCAACCTCAAATTTGTAGGCCTTCACTTCCTGAAGTTTGGCCATGCCTTCCTTCAAAACCTCTTCCGGCGCTTTCTGGGGCGCAGGAGCATTCTGACATCCCGCCAGCATGGACATCGCCATCACCGTTACGAGAGCGCCAGAGAAAATATTTCTCTTGTGCATAGAGTTAGGGAGAAAAAATAAAAAAATATACTGCAATATATTAAGATGCCCCGATTAAAAGTCAAATAAGTTCAGTATACAAGCCAATAATTTGACCGGGAAATATATACCCGACTATACTGTTCACCATGACGCGAAAAAAACTGATGGCAGCTGCGACACTCGCGCTCTTGTGGGGCTCAACGGTGCAAGCCGCTGTCTTCAGCGATCTCCCGGACAGCAGCCGTTATGCGGCATCAATAGAATATCTCGTTGCCTCCGGGATAATTAGCGGGTACCCGGATAACACTTTCCGGCCGGACCAGAACGTCAACCGCGTTGAGTTCCTGAAGATCGCACTCGGTGCGTCGGGCATTGAAGCGGATGAATCGGATCCAACCGGATTTCCTGACGTGGACGAAACCGCATGGTATGCGAAATACGTCCGTGAAGCAAAAAAGGAAGGCTGGATTGAAGGGTATCCGGATGGCACGTTTAAACCGGAACAGTTCGTAAACAAAGCGGAAGCGCTCAAAATCATCAGCGGAATTCAGGAATGGAACCTGAGCGAAGAGGTAATCAAAGTACCTTTTCAGGACACGCCGCGCGCGGCCTGGTACACACGCTCCGTTGAGTACGCAAAAAATAAAAATTTCCTGGAGGAAACGGGCGACAATTTTTATCCGGAAGCAACCTATTCCCGCGCAAAGATAAGTGAACTTCTTTTCCGAACTTACATTACGGAAAAGAGCGGGGAAGACGTATATTCGACGGATCTCATCAATCTGTATCCGCCGTCCGCTCCCGTCAGCAGTACCGCTGAAAGTACTGATGGGCCGGTGATGCCTGCGGAACAGGAACAGGATTTCAGCGCGGAAGAGTTCAAGATGTACACGAAAAATTTTTTTGAAGATGTGGAACTGAAAGAAGATTTCCCGAATACGTTCTACCTGAACGAAGTGTATTTCTTCGACGGTATCGTGGACGACGCTTCAGACGAAAAAGCATTCGTATTTATCGCCCCGCCGAATGTCAGCTCACCCGATGACTACACGACCTTTATTGCGCCAATTGAGCACGACACATTTCTGATACCGGTTGTTTTTCGTGAACCCGGGAATTACAGACTCGGCCTGATCCTCGGGGAATCCGGCGAAAGCAAGGTCGTGGATATATCCGTTCTGCCGGCAATACCCGAACCGGAGACTGATCTCCAGATTACTGAAACGCCCCTCTCTCCC
>DATDOI010000025.1:0-13001 GCA_035293325.1 Candidatus Altimarinota bacterium | reverse complement strand
CCCAGGCGTGTTTGGAAAGATCGTCGTAAATAATCAGCGCGTCTTTTCCGCCGTACATGACATCTTCCGCCATCGCACATCCGCTGTAGGGGGCGATGTACGAAAGAGCTGCGGGGTCTGACGCGGAAGTAACGATAACCGTTGTGTACTCCATGGCACCGGCTTCCCGCAGTTTCGTTACAACGTTCGCGATGGTGGACTGCTTCTGGCCGATCGCAACGTAAAAACATTCAATATTCTGTCCTTTCTGGTTGAGAATCGTGTCCACGGCAATCGCCGTCTTGCCAATCTGGCGGTCTCCGATGAGCAGCTCACGCTGACCGCGGCCGATCGGGATCATCCCGTCAATGGCTTTGATGCCTGTTTGAAGCGGTACAGATACGGATTTGCGATGAATGACGCCCTCCGCTTTGTGTTCAATCGGGCGGAATTTTTTCGTTTTGATCGGCCCCATTCCGTCGATTGGCTGACCCAGCGCATTCACAACGCGACCGGTAAGTTCCGGACCGACCGGAACCTCCATGATGCGGCCGGTGCTTTTCACCGTATCGCCCTCCTTGAGCGCTTTACCTTCGCTCAGAAGAATACAACCGACGCTGTCGTGCGTCAGGTTGATGGCCATGCCGAAGGTTTCGTTTCCGAAATCCACCATCTCTCCCATTTTAACGCCGTCCAGTCCGCTTACCTGGGCAACACCATCACCAAGAATCGTGATCTTTCCCACGCCGACGGTGTCCGGCTTCACATCCATACTTTCCAATTGGGTCTCAAGGAAAGAGGTGATTTTTTTCGCGTCAAATTGCATACTCGTGTGATGTTAAATGATGTTTCAGCTTCTCCAGATAAGTTTTGACACTCAGATCCGTGAGAAAATTGTTTTTATAAATTTGTACGCCCCCGATGAGTTCGGCGTTTACCAGAAAATTTTCGTGCATCGCGGTATGCTTCTTTGATTCCAGTTTTTCCAGAATAGATTTTTTTTCGCTTTCATTCAGTTCGCGCGCGGAAATAATCGTAACGTCGGCAATGTGCTCCCTGCGGAAATAAAGTTTTTTATACGCTTCATACAGTTCCGGTAACTGCTCCGTTGCCCTGCTCTTGATGAGAAGAATCAGAATGTTACGGACACTCGTCTCCAGTTTTTTTTCAAAAACCTCGTCCAGGAGTTTCACTAATTTTTCTCCGTCCACGGAGCTCAAATGCAGAAGGGTTTTTTTGAACCCCTCGTCATCACTGATGGCCACAAGAGCCTTTAGCTCGGTAAAAATTTTCTTACCGAGCTCCTCTTTACCAGGTTTTCCAGGTTTCTCCGCGAAGCGGAAGAGGGCCTTTGCTATTTTGAGCGAGAGATTCTTTTTCACGATAATGTTGCGTGTTTAAGACTGTCTTCAATCAGCCTGGCGTCCTTGGAAGGATCCAGTTTCTCTTTCAGGATTTTTTCTGCCGCCTTTATCACAAGAGCGGCTGCGGCATCCCGCAGTTCCTGGGCGGCCTTTTCGCGCTCGCCCTCAAGGACATTTCTGCCCTGCTCCATAACTTTGTCGGCTTCCTGATGAGCATGCTCGAGCAT
Organism: Candidatus Altimarinota bacterium; assembly: GCA_035293325.1. GTDB lineage: Bacteria > Patescibacteriota > Gracilibacteria > UBA1369 > UBA1369 > DATDOI01. The sequence goes on along the minus strand of DATDOI010000025.1, from coordinate 11,431 downwards.
TTCCGTTTTGACTTTCTCACCGGATTTGCGGGCTGAATCCAGAATCGTCTGGCTTTCAACCTTTGCTCCCTTGATCATGTCGGCGCGCACTTCCTGAGACTCTTTCAGCATGAAGTCGGCTTTTTCGGCGTTCTCCACGCCATCCTTGATTCTTTTGGCCCTCTCATTCAGAAGTTTTGTGAGAGGTTTATACAGAATCAGGTTCAGCAGGAAGAGAAGAACCAGAAAGTTGAGAACCTGAAAACCAATGTCTGTGGGCCTGAGCGTCAGTCCCGCAGCATGTTCTTCATCGCCCGGCTGTGCTGTTTCGGCAACAGTTTCCCCGGGGTGTTCTTCTATAGCCGCGTCTTCCGTCGCGGCGTGCGCGATTTGTAGAAAAAGTAGGTCTTTATCCATAGATGATTACTTGTTGGTGAGGATCAACGCAATAACGAACGAAAGAACGCCCAGACCTTCAGCGAAGGCGAGTGCCAGAATCATGTTGATCTGGATTTTTCCGGCGGCTTCCGGCTGACGTGCGATGGCTTCAACAGCCTTTGCACCGATGAGACCGACGGCTATCGAAGGTATAGCCAGGCCAAGTGGTAAAAGTAACTCTAGAGACATACGTTTAGTGGTTAAGAAATAATGTATGTTTAGATTATCATGTTAATGTTCTTCCTCCGCGTGGGAGGAGTTGAGCGTGGTGAAGATAAGGAAGAGGAAAGCAAAAACGAATGCCTGAATCAGGCCGACGATCACTTCAAGGAGCATGAAGGGCAGTGGAATCAAAGGTGCAACGATCAGAAATGCTACAACAAGCACGATCTCGCCGCCAAAAATGTTTCCGAAAAGCCTGAGCGAGAGGGCCAGAGGACGTACGAGCTCCGAGACAATGTGGAGCAGGCCGACAAAAAAGAAGATGATCCCGACGGGACCTTTTTTGAATGCCTTGAAATCGAAGAAATGACCAAGATAACCCAGCAGCCCGTGTGCTTTGACCCCCTGGTATTCAAAAAAGAGGAAAGCCACGATCGCAAGAGCTGCCGTAGTGTTCAGATCGCTCGTCGGTGCTCTCAGGTTCAACCCTTCCGCAACCACTCCCATTGCCAGACCCAGCCAGTTGGAAAAGAGGATTGCCAGAAAGAACGTGATGAAAATCGGGAAGTGTTTTTTGATAGCGGGGCCGCCAATGCCCTCCATGAAATCGTAAAATCCGCCGAGGCTCCACTCAACAAAGTTTTGGAAGCCTGCCGGTAAATAGCGCATTCTTACGCGGATAACAAGCGCCAGGCACACCAGAATCGCCATCACAATCCACATGGTCACAATCGTATTCGTTACGGGTAATCCCGGAACTATTTCAAAGAGGGTTTTGGGCGCGAGATGTACTTCCAGATCTTGTAAACTCATATTTTGGCCAAGGGCCTTAAACGTCGAACTATGGTATAGCGATTTTTTAAAAAGTCAATCCTGGCGAAAAACTTATTTTATAGGATGCGGCTGCCTTTGCGAGCACTACTGTTCTTGTAAGTAATGCCACAAAAACCGTTCGATTGCAATGAATCCGAAGGCTTCCCCTAAAGCTAATACAGCATTCAGAGCAGTCCCAAGCTCTTTTGCATGCCCTTTTTCAGTTCCATCAACCCTTCACCGCTTACCGATGAGACCCAAAACGACTCGTGGCGTTTGAACTCACCGGCCATTTTTTTAAGCAAAGCGGTTCGTTCTTTTTTCGGCAGGCAGTCTATCTTGTTCAACACGTAGAGCGTCGGTTTGTAGAGGGCATCTATCTGAGCCAGAATCACATTCACAATTTTTATCTTTTCCGTCATCCGGGGATCGCTTACATCCATCACATGCAGCAGCAGGTCCGCTTCGATTGTCTCTTCCAGCGTGGACTGGAAAGATTTGATCAGCGTGGTGGGTAGATCCTGGATGAAACCGATCGTGTCCGAAACAAGCGCCTCTTTGGCGTTCTCGGGGAAATAGATTTTTCCCACGCGCGTGTCCAGCGTCGCAAAAAGTTTGTGGGCTGCATACGCTCCTTTGCGGGTGAGCGCGTTCAACAGACTCGTTTTTCCGACGTTCGTGTAGCCGATGATCCCCACCGTGGGAAGGTTTTTCCTTTTGCGTGCGTCGCGGTGTACCTTGCGAACTTTTTTGCACTCCTCCAGCTGTTCAAGAATGCGATGTTCCATTCTGGCCAGATGACGTTTCATGAACTCGGTGTTGGTTTCTCCGACACCTTTGGTTCCGATGCCGCCTCCCTGCCGCGAAAGTTCCATACCCATCCCGAAAATGCGCGGTCCCATATGTTTGATGCTGGCAAGCTGGATCTCCAGTTTTGCTTCGCGCGTGGTGGCGTGCTTCTGAAAAATTTTAAGAATCAGGTCAACCCTGTCCCACACCTCCAACCCGTTTTTTTTGAGTTTCTCGCTCAGGTTATAGATCTGCCTCGGTTTCAGCTCGTTATTGATGATGACGATGTTGGCGCCGAGCGTTGTATTGAGTTCCACGATCTCCTCTATTTTTCCCCCGCCGATGTACGTGGCGTAGTTGGGGATCAGTTTTTTCTGGATTTTTTTGACGAGCACCACTCCGCCATAGGTTTTTACGAGACTTTCCGCTTCGCTCAGGCGATAGTCAGCCTCTTTTGGAGTGACGGATGGAGGGATGCAGTCGATCAGAATGGCTTTCAGCATAGGCACACTCTAGCATAAAAAAAGCGCTCCGTTTGAGGGAGCGCTTTCTGGTTTTTTTTAAGACCGGTTATTTTTTCTTCGTCTCACACATCCCCCCGCAGCAGCCGCAGCCAAGCAGATAATGCAGACCAATGGCGAAGAGCGCGATGTCCGGGTACATGCCCGCGATACCCTGCTGGAAACCTCCATCAAAACCTTTCGATTTTACCAGAATAATGGCACCGGCCATGATGAGGGCGATAATCCCGCCGGAGGCGCGGGTGAGTTTTTCACCCATATCGTTTTTCATCAGCCCTGCGACAACAATGCCCAAACCTGCGCCCAATTCACCAAGCGCCACAAGCCACGCTATCGGTTCCGGAAGGTTCATGGCCGTCGCGAAGTTGCCGACGCCCATCGTAAAGAGCTTCATGGTGCCGGCGTTAATGAATACGACGGCGAGCGCGACGCGCAGAACCCAGTCGGCCCACATGCCGTACTGCGAAGAAGAGTCCTTCATGATTGAGGAAAGTTAGTAATTAATACTTTGGCGTATTGTAGCACTCCCGGGTCCTGCGTGGCTACGGTAATCGTTCAGGAATATTTCATGAGCTCCGTCCGCAGTGCTACCATGATGTCACGCCTTTGTAAGTCTTCGGGAGTCGGGGGAGTTGTCTCCGGGTATGAATTCAGTCCGAACGGTTCCATCCCATCGCCCGTTATATCGGCGAATTTGTACGCATTCGGATCAACCGGCGCAGCTAAAAAATGATCGTGGGATTCGTTTCCCATGGGAAAAATTAATATTTGGCGTAGTGAGCGAAAGCTTTGTTGGCGAGCGCCATCTTCATGGTGTCGTCTTTCTTTTTCATGGCGTTTCCTTCACCGTTCACGGCAGCGAGCAGTTCATCCGCAAGTTTTTTTGCCATCGGGGCGTTCCGTTTAACGCGGCAGCCCTGAATGATCCAGCGGAAAGCCAGAGCGAGCTGACGGTTCGGTTTTACCTCAACCGGAATCTGGTAGACTGCGCCACCGATGCGTTTTGCGCGTACTTCCAGCGGTGGTTTTACATTTTCGATCGCCTTTTCAAAAATCTTTTCCGGAGCCTTGTCTTTCTCAGATATGCGCTTGAGCGTGTCTGAAAAAAGCTTTCGCGCCACGTTCTTTTTGCCGTCAACCATCAGGTAATTGATGAACTTTTCCTGAAGAGGATTGGAGGTTTCCGGGATGTAGATAACGCGTTTTTGTGGCATAAAGCTAGGATATTGTGTCCCGCCTTGGCGGGACGGATTTGCTGGCCAGGCGCTTCGGCCTTACAGGCCTTGCGCTGGTTATTTCTTCGGTCGTTTTGCTCCATAGAGTGAGCGGCCCTGTTTGCGGTTCTGAACACCCTGCGTATCGAGCTTCCCCCGAATGATGTGGTATCGCACACCCGGCAGATCCTTTACTCTTCCGCCGCGAATGAGAACCACCGAGTGTTCCTGCAGATTGTGTCCTTCTCCCGGTATATAGGCATTCACTTCATCACCGTTCGTGAGCCTTACTTTGGCGATCTTGCGAAGCGCGGAGTTCGGCTTTTTGGGCGTCATGGTGGTCACCTTCAGGCACACGCCGCGTTTCTGAGGACAGGCGAGCGTCCGGTTTTGCGTTTTGAGCGTATTCAGTATTGACTGCAGTGCCGGAGCTTTGCTCTTTCTGACGCTGTTTCTGCGTGATTTGCGCACTAACTGGTTGATTGTTGGCATCGTTTTACTGTTGGTGGTAAGCCCCGCAAAAGGCGGAGCGGCTCAGCTAATTTACAGAATGCGGCCTTACAATGCAAGATTAAATTATGGCCAGTTCCGACTTGGCGAACTCGTCTCTTACGTCTGCATCGTGTTCGCCGGGCTTTTCGGCTTTGCCCTCTTTGGCCATCATTTTGTTCTTCTGGTTCATGAGTTCCGGATGGCGGCGGCGGTACGTTTCGCCCGCAGGAATAAGCTTGCCGATGATAACGTTCTCTTTCAGACCCTCGAGTCCGTCCAGACGGTTTGTGGTTGCGGCCTCAACGAGTACCCGAATCGTCTCCTGAAATGATGCGGCGGAGAGCCAGCTTTCCGTACAGAGGGAAACGCGGGTGAGACCCAGCAGCAGACGATCGCCCTTGGCAGCCTTCTGCTTTTTCTTTTCGGCCTCCTTGTTGATCTCATCAAACTTCATGATGTCCGTCAGTTCACCCGGAAGCAGCTTCGTATCGCCGGCATCCAGAATGCGAACTTTGGAAAGCATCTGGCGCGCGATGATTTCGATGTGTTTGTCGTTGATGGTCTGACCCTGTGACGCGTAGATGCTCTGCACCTCCGTCATGATGTATTTCTGAACGGTGTAGAGGTCCGTCAGGCGCATCAGTTCACGAAGGTTGAAGTGACCGCTGGTGATCGGTTCCCCCTTTTTCACTTTGCCGTTATTCAGGACTTTCAGCGTTCGTCCGAACGGAATCTTGTAGATTTTTTCGACCGTTCCATCCGTAACGATGGTAATGGTGTCAAGATCAAGGCTCTTTACTTTGCCGTTCTCTTTCACGCGCACGACGTTCTTGTTGTTCTCATTTTTGGCCAGAACGTCCTTTTCTTTCACTTTGTCACCCACCTTAACGCTAGGGGTGAAATCGGCAGTGATCTGGTACTCCACCTCAATCGGTTCTTCAGAAGTGAGGCTCACCTCTGTGGTTCCGCCTTTCCGGTGAACTTTGATCTTACCGGTAATTTCGGCAAGGATTGCAGGATTTTTGGGAGTGCGGGCCTCAAAAAGTTCTTCGACGCGGGTAAGACCCTGGGTAATATCGCCTTCGCCGGCTACACCACCCATGTGGAACGTACGCATAGTCAGCTGCGTACCGGGCTCACCGATACTTTGGGCCGCAATGATTCCTACGGCGGTCCCGATATCAACGGTGTCGTTGGTGCCCAGATCTTTTCCATAACATTTCACGCAGATTCCACCGCGCGTCTGGCACGTCATGACCGAGCGTACAAACACTTTATCAACAGTTTTTTTGCCGCTCAGGGCCGCTATCACTTCGCGGTCTATCTCCTGGTCGGCATCGGCCAGCACTTCACCGGATTTTTCGTCCACAACCTGCTGCGCAAGAACGCGCCCGTATATGCGGTTTTCAAACGCTTCGCCGATCCGGTCACTGTCTACGCGCGTAACCTCATGAGCGTACTTGGAACCGCAATCGTACTCTTTAATAACCACATCCTGCACGGCATCAACCAGACGGCGTGTCAGATAACCTGCTTCAGCCGTTTTAAGAGCCGTATCAGATTTACCTTTACGTCCTCCGTGCGTTGCGATGAAGTACTCAAGAATCGTGAACCCTTCCTTCAGGTTCGATTTGATCGGAAGTTCGATGGTTTTACCGGCCGGATTGGCAACGAGACCCTTGATTCCGCAGAGCTGCGTAATCTGTCCCCAGTTACCGCGGGCGCCCGAGTTGATCATGTAGTGGAGATCGTTTTCCTCTTCAATACTTTTGATCATGCAGGCGGTGATGTCCGATTTGGCCTTTGACCAGATCTTGATGGTATGGACATACCGTTCATCGTCCGTCATGAGACCTTTCAGGTAGAAATCTGTAATCTTCGCTACGGAATCCGAAGCGCCGTCTATGATTCCGGTTTTTTCTCCCGGAATAACCATGTCATCGGAGCCGATGGAGAGACCGGATTTCGTCGCAAAGAGGAATCCGATTCTTTTGAGGTCGTCCACAAGCATCGAAGTGACCTTTTCTCCGCACTCGTTATAGGAGTCAGCCACAAGTGCCGACAGCTGTTTTTTCCCGATGGTTTCGTTGATGAAGCCGAGTTTTTCCGGCACAAAACTGTTGAAAATCAGGCGGCCGACGGTTGTTTCTTTCAGTTCGTTGCGGAAGCGCGCGATAACGGGGGACTGGATATCCACATGTCCCAGCTGATACGCCATCATGGCCTCATTCAAATCCGAGAACTTCATCCCTTCCCCTTTTTTCCCCTTGCTGAGCTTGGTGACATAGTAACAGCCGAGCACCATATCCTGCGTCGGCGTAACGATTGGTTCTCCGGCGGACGGTTTGAGCAGGTTTACTGCGGAAACCATGATATCGTGAGCCTCTTTTTGAGCCTGCTGTGAAAGCGGAACGTGCACGGCCATCTGATCGCCGTCGAAATCCGCGTTGAACGCGGCGCAAACGAGCGGATGGATCTGAATGGCTTTACCCTCCACCAGCACCGGCTGGAAAGCCTGGATACCAAGACGGTGGAGTGTCGGAGCGCGGTTCAACAGTACATAGCGGTCGCGGGTTACCTCCTCCAGAATATCCCATACCTCTTTCTTTCCACCCTGAATCAGTTTTTCAGCATTTTTAATATTGTGAGCGTAGCCGTCGCGGATAAGTTTCCCGATCACGAAAGGTTTGAACAGCTCCAGAGCCATGGTCTTGGGCAGACCGCACTGATGGAGTCTGAGTTTCGGTCCAACGACGATAACGGAACGACCGGAGTAGTCCACGCGTTTACCGAGAAGGTTCTGACGGAAACGTCCCTGCTTACCCTTCAACATGTCCGAGAGGGAGCGCAGTTTGCGTTTGTCTCCGGAGTTGAACACCGTCTTTCCCTGACGCGCGCTGTTGTTGAGGAGCGTGTCGACCGCTTCCTGAAGCATGCGTTTTTCGTTACGGCAGATAACTTCCGGCGCGCCGATTGCCATGAGTCTCTTTAAGCGGTTGTTGCGGTTGATGACGCGGCGGTACAGATCGTTCAGATCTGAAGCGGCGAAGCGGCCTCCATCCAGTTGAACCATCGGACGAAGATCCGGAGGGATAACGGGAAGCACCGTCATGATCATCCATTCGGCTTTGATGCCCGCCTTCTTTAATGAACCTGCAAGCTTGATGCGCTTGATGATCTTCTTCTGTTTCTGTCCGGAAGCTTTCTTAAGATCTCTTTCCAGATCGTTGATCAGTTTTTCCAGATCCAGAGACTGGATGATGTTGCGGATGGCCTCAGCGCCGATGCCGGCCTTGAAGATCTGGCCGAACTTGGTTGAAAGGTCGCGGTATTCAAGTTCCGAAATGATTTTTCCGACCTTGAGCGTTTCAAGTTCCGATTTGGCCGTGCGGTGCTGCTCGTCAAGTTCGTCCATTCTCTGGGCGTACTCTTTTTCGGCCGTCTCTTTTTCCGATTTTTCTTTTCCCTTGAATTCGTCCTGGAGTTTCTTGCGGAGATTTTTGTATTCCGTTGTCAGCTGTTCTTTTGCGTCCGTCTTTGACTTATCGTCAACCTGAGTGACGATGTATGCGGCGAAATAGATCACCTGTTCGATCGATTTGATGGGTAGATCTATCAGAAGTCCGATGCGGCTCGGAGTGGATCGGAGAAACCAGATGTGGCTTACCGGTACGGCGAGCTTGATGTGAGCCATGCGGTCGCGGCGAACGTTGGATCGGGTAACTTCGACGCCGCATTTTTCACAGATGACGCCTTTGTAGCGGATGCGTTTGTATTTTCCGCAGTAACATTCCCAGTTTTTGGTGGGACCGAAAATTCTCTCGCAGAAGAGACCGTCGCGCTCAGGTTTCTGGGTGCGATAGTTGATCGTTTCCGGTTTTTTTACTTCACCGTGAGACCAGGCAAGGATCTCTTCCGGGGAAGCCACGGAAACTGAAATGGCGTCAAAATTGTCGAGTGTCGTTATTTTCTTTTCAGTGGTGTTCGCAGACATAGTTGGTTTGAAAAAGTAATGAGCGGGGTGATGTGCTTTTTGCCCCGCCAAGGCGGGGCCGGGATTTACAACCCGAGGTCACTGTCTATGTCTACGGGCGCTGTTGACGGAGCGGGTGCGGCTGCAGATGCAGCAACAGGCTCTTCTTTCGGTTTCGGAGAATATGTTTTCTTTCGCGTTGTCAGTTCTTCCATATTTCCGGAGTCGGATGGTTCCGTGTTTTCTGCATTCTGTGAGGGCGAATCTTCGGGGATGTAGTCTTCGAACCCTCCTTCAGTCCGTTTTTCGAGCATGATCATGTCCTGAACCACGATCTCCGTGCGATATTTTTTTGTTCCTTCAGGCGTGTCCCAGCTGCGGGTTTTCAGGTAGCCCTCTACGTACACGAGTTTTCCCTTGCGCAGATACTTTGCGCAGATATCCGCGAGCTTGGCCCAGGCCACCAGTTCATGGAATTCAGCCAGGTCCTGACGGCGTCCGTCGCGCGTTACCCATTCGCGATTCGTGGCGAGACCGAAGGTGACCACATTCTGGCCGCCGCCGGTCTGACGCATCTCCGGGTCGCGCGTGAGGTTTCCGATCAGTATGACTTTGTTAATGCTTCTCATGTCTTTAGGTTAGTAGGGATATTGTGTTTGCTGTCGCAAACTTTTGTTGGCTAGGCTCGCCTTTCGGCTCGCTGTTACTCCTCCTCCAACAGTTTTTCTGCCTCTTTCAGTTCCTCTTCCGTCGGTTCATCTTCACTCATTTCAACGGGCGTCACTTCTGCTTCCACCTCTTCCAGAGCTTCCAGCTCCTCTTCGTTTTCAACAATTTTTACGCCTTCCTCGGCCAGGCCGGTCCCTTTGACGGACTCTTCTCCAAGAACCAGTTCAACTTCGGGATCGATATCCGTTTGCTCTTCAGGAGCTTCCGGCAGGACAGCCGTTTCTTCGGCGACTACGGCTTCCAGCGTGTATTGATCGTCATCAACCAGAAGCGCAGCTTTTTCCGTTGCGAGCAGTTTTACGCTTAACCCAAGACTCTGAAGCTCTTTCACCAATACGTTGAAGGATTCAGGAGTTCGCGGTTTGCGGATCGCTTCACCTTTTACGATTGACTCGTATGCTTTGGCGCGACCATACACGTCATCAGATTTAATGGTGAGCATCTCCTGCAGCGTATGAGCGGCTCCGTATGCTTCCAGCGCCCATACTTCCATTTCACCGAAACGCTGACCTCCATGTTGCGCTTTACCTCCGAGAGGCTGCTGCGTAACGAGAGAGTACGGACCGACGGAACGTGCGTGAATTTTATCTTCGATAAGATGGCTCAGTTTCATGATGTAGGTGATGCCGACCGTTGTTTCGCGATCGAACGCTTCACCGCTCTGTCCGTCGAAGAGCTGGATTTTGCCGTGTGACGGAAGTTTTGCGTCTTTCAGCATCTGCGTGATCTGCTGCGTCGTAATTCCGTTGAGTGCCGGGGTTGCAACCGTTGTTCCCATTTTCCTTGCAGCCCATCCGGCGTGCGTTTCCAGAATCTGACCGATATTCATACGGCTTGATACGCCGAGCGGGTTCAAAACGATATCAACCGGCGTTCCGTCCGGAAGGAACGGCATGTCTTCACGCGGCACAATGATGGAAATGACACCTTTGTTTCCGTGTCGTCCCGCCACTTTGTCTCCGATGGAGATTTTGCGCGTCTGGGCAACGCTCACTTTTATCTGCTGGTTTACTCCCGTTGCGAGTTCATCGCCGTTTTTGCGCGAGAAAATCTGTATACCGACGATCTTTCCGCCTTCACCACCCGGCAGACGGAGTGACGTATCTTTTACGTCACGCGCCTTGTCTCCGAAGATGGCGCGAAGAAGTCTTTCTTCAGCCGTCAGTTCGGTTTCGCCTTTTGGCGTGATTTTGCCCACAAGGATGTCTCCTTCATGGACGCTGGCGCCAACCCGGACGATTCCGTTTTCATCGAGGTCTTTCAGTCTTGCTTCACCGACGTTCGGGATGTCCCGGGTAATAATTTCCGGACCGAGTTTCGTGTCACGCACATCCATCGTGAATGTTTCAATGTGCACGGAATCGAAAATGCCCTCTTTTACCACGCGATCTGAAATGATTACGGCGTCCTCGAAGTTGAAACCTCTCCAGGACATGTACGCCACCAGAAGGTTCTGACCCAGAGCGATCTCTCCGTTTTCCGTCGCTGCGCCGTCACACAGAAGATCTCCGCGACTGACGCGCTGTCCTTTAAGCACCCGAACGCGCTGATGCAGACAGGTTCCCTGGTTGCTGCGCTGGTAGGCGTGCAGTTTGTACGTCGTTTTTTTACCGTTGTCGTAGATGAGCACGATCTGGTCGGCATCAACGTAGGAAACGATACCGTTGTCCTCCGCCAGAATAACCTGACCGGAACTTTTCGCCACCATCTCCTCCATACCCGTACCCACAACCGGAGCCTGAGGCATCACGAGCGATACGGCCTGACGCTGCATGTTTGATCCCATGGATGCGCGGGTGTTGTCGTCGTGCTCCAGGAACGGAATGAGCGCCGTTGTTTCTGAAATAATCTGTTTCGGAGATACGTCTATATGAGTAATATCCATCGTGGCAATGGATGCCGGTTCACCGTTCACGCGGGCGGAAACGAGAGAAGCCGTAATCTCTCCTTTTTCATTGAACTCCGTGTTGGCCTGAGCGATAACGAGCGTTCGTTCTTCATCGGCGTCGTAGTAACGCATGTTGTCCGTTATGTACGGGTTCACGGCGATGTTCTCCAGCGGGAGTTTTTCGATCTCTTTGGCAAGTTTTTCCGTAATGAGTTCACCGGTTTTTGCGATGACCTTCTTTGATTTCGGATGCACCACATTTTCCGTTATGGTCCTTCCGGCCAGATCTTTTGCTTTGTTCTTGCAGATGTGTGAGACGTCGCGGAACGGAGTCTCAATGAATCCGTATTTGTTCACGCGCGCGTATGCTCCCAAATGCACGACGAGACCGATGTTCGGACCTTCGGGAGTGGAGATCGGACAGATACGGCCG
>DATDOI010000024.1:0-3234 GCA_035293325.1 Candidatus Altimarinota bacterium | reverse complement strand
CGCTGGGTTTCGCTCAACTCGTCCAGGTGTTCATAAATGCCGTCGAGCGTTTTGTACTTTTCCAGAAGAGTCGTGCACTGTTTGGGGCCGATGCCGTTTACTCCCTTGATGTTATCGGACGCATCTCCGCAAATGGCTTTGTAGTCCACAATTTGGTCCGGGGTCACGCCCATTTTTTCTTTGACCTTGATAGGATCGTACATGACGATTTCGGAGATGCCTTTCACAGGCGTGAGAACGTGCGTTTTTTCTGTTACGAGCTGGAACGCATCTTTGTCGCCCGTGACGATGATGGTCTGCAGATCGTTCTCCTGTTCCGCTTTGTGCGCCAGTGTTCCCAGAATATCGTCGGCTTCATAGCCGTCCTTTTCCAGTTGTGGAATGTTGAAAGCGTCCAGCAGTTCTTTGAGACGCGGCAGCTGGGGGTACAGATCGTCCGGTGGTGCAGCGCGAGTGGCTTTGTACTCCTTGTACTCTACATGGCGAAAGGTTGGCGCCTTCCGATCCCAGGCGATTCCCAGATACTGGGGTCTCGCTTTTTTGTATATATCCAAAAGCATCCGCATAAAACCGTATATGGCGTTCGTTACTTCACCGCTGCTGGTGCTGAACGGCGGCAGCGAATGGTATGCACGATGCAAAATCGCGTTCCCGTCAATTAAAATAAGCTTCTTCATGGGTTTTTTGGCTTGGAAGCGTGGTTTCCCGGGCTCTTTTCTGCTATAATGAAAAGATATTTTTATTGTATCGCTGAAGGCTCTCTGTAATCGGCTGACAAAAGCTACTCCTCCCATGGGAAAAAGTGAATACAAAAAAGTGAGCGAAGCCAAAAAAAAGGCCAAGGAACAGCTCTATAAGCGATCCTATCCGGGGGCTTCTGCCGACCACAACCCCATGCTGATAGTTCTGGCTCCGCAGGGTAAAAACAGCGGCAAAGAACGGGAGCTGCTTTTCCAGCTGCTCGAGGGTCTCGCGGTGCTTCCGTGTGAGGTGGTTGTCGTGGATGACGATGAGCCGTCCGACGACCTGAAGCGCCCCAGCGGAAAATTTACATGGGTGAATAATCGCGGCGCCCAGGCTGAACATGATACGGAACAGTACCTGTTATGCGCCGATATGGCGCTCGTTTTTGATGAGGATCACAATATGCTGAATCGCCTGATGGGCCACGGAGTCGTGATCGTCGGGCATGACTCTTCTCCTTTTCTGCAGAACTACCATCCCAATGAAGAGACCGGCAACAGTTTTACTTTCGCAAGATTGAACCCGTGGGATATGTTCCGCGCCGTCGTGCGGGCATGCGAAACCTACCGCTTCCCCTATGACTGGGGAAATATTGTGCGCGGGATTTTGAAGAAATAGGTTCTATTTTTGAAATTGAAATCATCAGGTACAGTGCTTCGAACTGCTTGAGGATATTCTGTTCGTCTCGCTAAAAGTTTATCGAAAGCCATCGATAAACTTTTTTTACGCTCTCCTCACAGATCCTCATAGCATTTCTCCGCAAGTACCTTCGTCTTCCAATTTCAAAAACATATATTTCTTCAAAATTTCCGTACATAAAAAGCTCCGCCTTGGCGGAGCTTTTGTGGTCATGAAAGAAACGCTCGATTTAGTCCAGAGAGTCTCCGCCGCCCGCACTTCCGCCACCGGCAGGAATATCACTGATCGTCTGAATGACCTGACCGAAATCGATGTATTTGATGATGTCCAGTCCAAGCGCGCGACCAACAGTCCCCACGATCACAACGGACAGAACCGTGATGATCAGACCGATAATGGCGTAGCGGATGGTCGAAACGGCCTGTTTGATTTTGTCCTCCTGTCCTCCGGAAAGAATGAACGAAATACCTCCAACAAAAATAAAAACGACGGATAAAAAGGCGGCAACCATGATGGCGTATGCCAAACCTTTATTGATGATTTCCAGAACTTCATAGCGCTGGGCGTTTTCAATAATGCTTGAAGATTCGTTCATTTGAGTTTGTTTAATAGAGTTATCGGGGTTCCGTTCTATTGTAGCACGGGCCCGGAAATTTACGCCATGATCTCGCCTGCCTCTGTGCCGACCTCCGTGCCGTCGGGTTCAACGATCTTCAGGTTCACGCGGGCGTTGTTCTTGGAACCGATGACGCGCAGAAGAATCCGAAGAGATTTTGCCGTCTGTCCGCTCTTACCGATTATTTTTCCCATGTCATCCTTGTGTACTTTCAGCGTGATCAAAACGCCCATTTCATCAACAGATCTCGAAACCTCCACGGCATCCGGGTTCTCCACGATCTGCTTCACAATGTATTCAACAAAATCGCGGTCCGGTCCGAGAGTAAAATCTTTGTCGTCCATGGGTGAGGTGCGTTAGAGGGTAGAGGTGAAACGAGTCGTATTCTTAAGCTGCCGGTGCTTCCTTTTCTGCCCCGCTCAGCGGGGCTGCTTCGCCTCCCTTCTTTGTCCTCTTTCTCTCTCTTGTCTGAATGTACTCATCCATGTTCGTAAAACCGTTGCGCTTCAAAAGCGTCGCCATGGAGTCGCTCGGTTTTGCACCCTTACTCAGCCAGTAGTTGACGCGATCTTTGTTGATGTCGAATTTCTTCGGCTGTTCAGCCGGTACGTAGTGCCCCAAAAGCTCGAGATATTCGCCTTTTACCGCTTTGGAATGTTCTGCAACCACAATGCGGAAACTCGGTTGTGCCGTTTTGCCGGTTCGAGAGAGTCTGATTCTAAGCAATGTGCCTTTTTATTAGGAAATAAGCGGTTCCAGTGTAGCGTACGGACTTTTGTTGTCAAGTTGAACTTGGACGGGCCTCTTCGGGCATACCGGAGAGCAAATCGCCGGGCAAAGTTTCCGCCATTTCGATGCGAATGTTCGCGATGACGCGGGGTCCGTATTTTTTGTTGATTTCATCCTGAATGAGATGCCGGTTCATCTGTACTTTCTGCGCCCATACGGAGTTCAGCACGCCTATCGTCAGAACATTTTTTTCATACGATTTTGCAAAAGTGTGGTTCAGCGCGTCGGTTTTGAGCAGGCGCGGCGCGAGGCTGCGGTACTCCTGGCAGACTTCGATCGCTTTCAACGTCCGGGTGAAACTGTATTTCCCCGCGACTTTGGGTACCAGGTTTTGAATCGAATCCCACAAGGAAATGAATTTTAGTGATGAGACGCCAGTGCCTCATTGTATACCTCCAGAGTTTCGTTTGCCATGACGTTCCAGGAAAAATTTTTCACGTGATTGA
>DATDOI010000023.1:0-3314 GCA_035293325.1 Candidatus Altimarinota bacterium | reverse complement strand
TGAGGCTATGCGTGAACGCATAAAGGGGGTGTTACGGTTTAGTTATATCACTTTTTTTATAAAACGCAAGTGATCTGGTCGGCATTTGGGGTCAGAGCGGGGGAGGCGGCATCGTCGGAGCGGAATTTTTGAGTTTCACCTCATGCTTTCCCTGTTCATTTAGCGCTTTTATGGCTGCGTGCTGCTCTTCAGCCCAGCGAAGCCATTCGATATACCGTTTGAACTCCTCGCGACTTTCATTTGTAATGGTTATGCCTTCCGGGCCTCCGGTGAACGGGCTGAAGCGAACATTACCCATCACTCCTGCAATCCGCATACGGAGCTCGGTCGAGGCTTTCAGGAGTTCTCTTTCCACCTCGTCCATGTTCGTCGGATAGTTACATCCGGCCATCCGGCGATAAATCAGTACTGATTCATCACCTCCGTCGGCATTGATGATTGCTTCGCCACCGAACAGATGACTGAGAGCGACCTCATTATGGCGCAGGTATCTGCTGCCGGCATCTCCTATTGAAAGCATGGAATTCACAAATGCATCATTTTTTTCGACAAGTGCGGTTTTTTTCCGCACGAGCGCTTCGAGCGTTGTCGTACCCTCTTCCACGCTGCTCCATTCCTCGTCCGTTATGCCCAACATGTCAATGAGGTCCTGTATAGACTGTTCGTATGATCCCTGATTCAGGGCGCCGAATCCAATATTATCCGTAAATATCACGAGATTTTCACCAGCGTCCATAAGAGCCTTAACGCCGGCTCTTGTGGTTTTAACAACGCCTTCAAACTCATCTTTAATCGAAACCTCGAGCGCTTCGGAAACATCGCTGAGGATGAGGCGCAAAATTTCACCGTCCGGTTGGGCGGCTGCGAGGTTGGCTTCGGCTTCCTCAACAAGCGTTGTATGGCTTGTGATTTTTTCAAGATATCCATCCATGTGTTCAACCGTAAACGGTTTGAGCACATCCACGACATTCATTTTTTTGTAGTATGCGTCGAAGATCACCATTTTGGCATCGAAATCATCGCGCTGCTGCCGACTCAGTGATTGATACTCCACACTCATCCGGTACTTATCCAGCCGGCGGTAAATATTGATCATTTTTTTCTGCATCTGCAGGTATCCGGTCCGTTCGTTGAAGTTGAAGAAGGGTTTCCATTCCGGCTTTACCTCTCCATCTTCAAGAACCTGTCCCAGACTCCTGGTGGCTCTGACGCTTTCTGTCATAAAATCAACGGCGCTGAAAAAGCGCATTTTGGCATGAGGTTTTGGCTTCGTCTCATGCCCGTTTCCATTCCCATTCCCGTTCCCGTTTCTCCCGTTGAGATTTATTGCCGCCACATTTGCAGCGCACTCGGCGTTCCAGATTGAGCGGTACATCTCTTTTTTTTCTGTGCGGAGAGTGTCGAATCCGAAGGCGATATCTACAGAAATGTCGCCGGCTGAAAGATTGGTGATAATATCGTTCAGGCTGGTGATGTTGTTCATGATTTTTGAGAGCATGTCCTGAGTGAGCGAACTGCTCCGGAGAGACATGGCGCCGCCTTCACCTTGAACTTCAGCCTGTCGAGCCATTCGCATGAGCAAAGCGGCGTACTTTTTCCGGAGTGCCTCCTGGCGGGCTTTGAGGTGAGAGAGCAGGATGTTATTCGCAATTTGCTGGATCTCATTCACGCAGGCCTCAACCGCCTTGCGCGGAGTGCCGTCCCCGTTCACGGGCATTTCTGAAAAATCGAGAGCAAAAATTCCCCCCTTAAAGGTTGATCTGAGTACGTGGGCTTTATTTTGGCCCAGAAGTTTCTGGATCTGACCGTTGAGATCTTCTATAAAATTATCCGTTTCATTCGGGCCCAGATACACGTCGTTCAGCGTTTTGAGAGTCGGTGACACAAGCCGGTACACGCCGATGTTGACGCTTCCTTTTTCCGGTTCAATGCTGCCATCGCGGATAAGGAGTTCCAGGTTGATGAGCGGGTCAAGCTGGCGGAGTTCCTGGACTTCATGTCTCAGAAAAGATCGGACCTGTTCGTCCGGTATGACATATTCTCCCTGTTCGTCCCGTTCCATCGGATGGGCGCTGTAGCGGTGGACAAGGCGGGCTACTTTATCGAAAAGGCGCCGGTTGCCCTCGTCCTCGGGGCTTATATCACGCTTTTCTGCGATTCCCGGGGAAGCAAAATCAGGTATAGCGGCAGCGGCAGGAACTTGTGGTTCCTTTTCTCTTGTGTAAGCCGGGAATGGGGTTGGAGTTTCGCTCATTGACACAATATAGTTTATGTTGCAAGGTACTATATCAAAAGACCCCCCGTCTGTCAAGACCAGAAAAGGTTGATTTTTCAGCTTCCGACTGCCACTTATTACTGCTCCTCCGCAGCTATTTTTTCCTCGTCCGAGACAATCTTCACGTCCTCGATTTTTTTGGCTTTTTCGTAGCGGGCGACTGTCGGGTTATATATGTTGTAGAAGAGCTCCACGAGCTGTTTGGTCGTGAGTTCTTCCACCTTCAAACCGCAGTTTTCCAGGCCTACTTTGACCGTGTTGACTCTCTGAATGAGCGATTTTTTGAGCCCTTCAAACTCTTCGTGACGTCGTCGGACGGTTTCATAGCTGTCTTTCGGGTTCATATTCTGCATGAGCTTCTGAATAATGTTCATTTTTTGAGCCCTGAGCGGGTCATACGGCACGATAACGTAAAACTCTTTTTCCATGATGTCCGCGTACTCCACCAGCTTGGCGATGTACTCAAC
This sequence comes from Candidatus Altimarinota bacterium, assembly GCA_035293325.1. Taxonomy (GTDB): domain Bacteria; phylum Patescibacteriota; class Gracilibacteria; order UBA1369; family UBA1369; genus DATDOI01. The sequence continues at coordinate 572 of DATDOI010000023.1, read as the reverse complement.
ATACTCGTAGGTCTGTCGCTGCAGAAGCTGGTTGGTCTGTTCCTCTCCCTTCTTTTTCAGCCTCTCCAGGTAATCATCGATATCCAGTTTTTTTGACCGCACGACAATCTGTATGGGGAATTCGATCGTGTTCAGAAAGCCCTGATACGAATAGATGATGGAGTTCTGTTCCTCATCAGATTTCAGGTTGAAGTTAATACTTGATACGGTCAACACGGAGCGAACACCGCCGTTTTTGAGTACCAGCGTGTTATCCCGGATTTCCGCTATTTTCAGGAATGTCTGGGTGCTCGTTGCGGCCTGCTGTTTGGCTTTGCCCTGCCGGACTGAGTCCTGCGTTTTGGGCTTTTGGGCCTCCTGTTTTGTATCTTTTGTGTCTGCCATTACGGTTGCGTATTATTCATTTTTTGTTTTTTTCTGGGACTCCAGAAATTTCGTCAGTTCATCGAGTTTTTTCTGTTTTTCGGAGAGCGCGTCGGCTTTCGCTTCCGCCTGTTTTTCTATCTTTGTTTTTCCCGGTGTTGCCGCCATCATTGGAGCGATCACTTCGCCGCTTGCTTTGATCCAGAACC
>DATDOI010000022.1:0-2722 GCA_035293325.1 Candidatus Altimarinota bacterium | reverse complement strand
CGAATTGTTTACATAAAAATGCATCGGATTGCCTTATCCTGACTTTCGCAATTCACGCTTAGTTGGCGGCCATAAGGCTTTTTTGGCTTTATAAAGCTTCAAACCTTTCGCTGTTTGTAGTATAATAGAAAGATTCTCTTTGGAGCAGGTTATGGCCGATGATACAGCAAAACAACAGGGGAGTCCCTTGAAGCCTGAAAACGGTGATAAAAATCAGGATGTTCAGCATGCAGCCCCGGAACCTAAGAAAAATGGTCTGGTTCAGCAGAAGGTTGTTCAGGGAGAGGTTCAGCAGCTTGTGAAAAACACTGAGGGCCAGCCTATTCAGGCCGGAGTTCTGGACGAGCAGGCGAAAAAAAAGCGTCGTCGTCGCCGGAGGAAAAAACGTTCGCCCGAAGCGACGCCAAATCTTAAAAATGAAGCGGGAAGGACTCAATCTCAGCCAAAGGAACAAACCCTGCCTCAAGAACAGGCTCCGCAAAAAGAAGAGGCTCACCCTCAAGAGGCTGCAAAAGTTCCGGATATTCAAAAAACTGAGCCATCACATTTTCGTCGGAAAGAGGAGCACCCGCGTGTAATCCGGGGTGAACCTGTTCTGCCGAAAAGATCCCTTATGCCCGAACCGCCAAAAGAACCTGAGCTTCCTCCTCCTGTAGTTGAACTGGAAGAGTTTCAGGATGAGGAAGCACAACCCGATGAGGTCACGACAGAATCACCCTATGGCACCGCGCCGCAGGGACCATACTGGCCCAAACAGCCGGAAGAGGAGCAGGCGCAGGTTCAGGAACCGGAACAAGAGCAAGAACCGGAAGCCGAACCGGAACCGGAACCGGAGCAGCTACCCGAACTCGAACCGGAGCCTCAACAAGAGGAGGAGCAGGAGGTCCGGATCGGTCCGAAGGAGGAGCAGGCGCCTCCGGTGCCCGTTGGTCGTCTGCGTGAAGATATTCCCTACAAGCGAAGCGAAGGGCGGGTACAGGAACAGCCGGAAGAGGCTGAAGATGTCATCCCTCCTGAAATAAAAGAGGCTGCTCCCAAAAAGGCCGGACTCAAGGAGTTGATCGAGGAGCACCACCAGAAAGAAGAGGCTGAAAAAAAGACCGAAATCCCTGATGCCAAGCTGGATGAAAAGAAGCAGCCCCGATCCACTGACATCCTGAAATCTCTGCTGGATGCGCTTGAGCGCGCGTGGCCCGTGGTTACCCGTGTCATCAACCTGCGTATTATCGGTATGTTCCTTCTGGTTATTGCTTTGGGATGGGGAATTTTCTTTGTTTACACTCAGGGCTATATTCAGAAACTTATCGGACTCATTCCTTCCGCGCCTCAAAAACCTGCAAACTTTGTCGCTCTGAATGACCAGGAGTTGCGTGAATACGGTTTTGCGGGAACTTTTCTTTTTGCCGGGAACGAGGGTTCGATCTACGACCGTATCCCCGAGGAGATCGTCGTTGCATCTTTTTTTGGAGAGCTCCGGGAGCCCAAGATCCAGGGTGAAACAGGCATCACGGCCGCCACTTTTTTTGGTTCCCTCATGGATGAAGCTCAGGATATGAACCAGTTCGTTGAGTATGTCCGGAATCTTGATGAGCTTCGAAATCTGTATAAGGTTGATGTTTACGCGCTTCTTGATCAGACGACAGATCGCGGCGCAAAACTTTTGGAATACATGGATCAGCTGGACGCAGCGAGGGAGAGAAGTCTTGAGTACCAGTCATCCATCAATATTAATATTGATGACCTTCAGGTTTCCTATAACAGCCTTACTCCTGACAAGCAGAAGTTCGAGAAAGATTTTTTTGATTCACTTACTGAACTTCAGGCGGAAAAGAGCGATGTCCTTCTGAAGAATTTTATTGATGTTTCGCAGAAACAGGTGGCTCTCCGTTCCCGTCTGGCAGCTCTTCAGAAACTGGTGGCGTATTATGAAACTGCCCTTGAACGTCTTGAAATCCGTATAGAGGCGGTAGAAAAGAACACCGCCGCCCTCATTGAGGGAATCAGGGTGGTGGATGTCCCCGGCGCTGACCTGGATATCATTATAGAGAACCAGTAGAGGCAGGGGGTTCTCTTTTTTGAACCTCAGGTGTCCCTTCGGAGATATATGTAAAATCTTGCATTTTTTGCCAAATACACGTACAGTCAACAATCCAAAACAGTGTATGCTCACTTTCGAAAAAATTCTCAAAAAAGTGATGGCGTATAGGCCGGATTTTGACCGGGAAAGGCTCGTGCGCGCTTACAACTATGCTTGCAGGTTCCATGAAGGGCAGTATCGCCTTTCCGGGGATTCGTACATGACCCATGTGCTTGCGGTTCTGGATATTCTTTTGTCGCTTCAGCCTGATGAAGATACGCTCGTTGCGGCGATGCTTCACGGATTGACGACCAAACCGTATGACGCGGCGGAAATAACGCGACTTTTTGGACATAATGTCGCGCTTTTGCTGAACGCTTTTGCAGGGCTTCGACGAGTGAAGGCGCGTGATCAGAACATTGAGGCGGAGAGCATTCGCCGCATGTTTATGTCCATGGCCAAAGATCTCCGCGTGGTGCTGATCAAAATGGCCGACCGTCTTCACAATATGCAGACGATCGGGTTCCATCCTGCCGCGAAACAGAAACAGATCGCGCGCGAGACGCTGGACGTGTATGTTCCCATATCTGCCCGTCTTGGTATCTATCACATGAAAGGGCAGCTGGAGGATCGCGCTTTTCATTG
>DATDOI010000021.1:0-6019 GCA_035293325.1 Candidatus Altimarinota bacterium | reverse complement strand
ACGTACTGCAGAAATTTTTCAAAATTCTCCTTCGTTGTCTGAAGTGTCAGGCTGAAAGGCAGGATTGCATATTCGGTTTCCTTGTCGATGCGTGACTTGCTGAACTTCAAATCGCTCATGAAAATGGGATTGAAGCGCGTGTTGTTCTTGTTTACAAAATCGTCAAGATCCTGCGTCAGCTTCGTGTATTGCTCTTCCGTTGGATAGACGCTGTCGATGGCCTGACGGACGCCCTGGAACGTCTCGTTATAGGTGGCGGTGAGGGCCGTGTAGTTTTCCGAAAGCTGCGCCGAGGTACTCTGAAGCTCAGTAATTTTGGTCTGGCCGTCGCGCAGTGCGGTCTGGGCCGCCGAAAGATTCTGGTACTGGGAGTAGCCGTATACGGCCGACCCCACAAGTATCACGAGCGTCAAAGCCATGAACGTCTGGGTCTGCCGAGGATAATTTTTTCTGACAATGACTGCTTGCATGATGATTTCAGTAAAGGATTATTTTGATCGTTTTATTCCGGCTGCCTGGGCAACCGTTTTCTTTTCCAGGGAGATCGGTGCGCTCTCCGTGGATTCGTCGGCGGGCTCGATCTCAAGATCAATCTTAAAGTTTGAATTGTATCCTTCCTCAGGAGTGCCGCTCTTGGCAAAGGATCTCATTTCCACGTTCTTGAAGCTCGCGAGAGGATCTTTTTCGAGCTCATCAATGAGCTTCGTGATGACTGTAAAATTGTAGGCATCGTTCGTGAGCGTCACTCCGGAAAGGACGATCTTATTGGAGCTTGCCTCAAACTCATATCCGGTATAAATGATGCCCTCGCCTATGGCTTCCGTGAGGCCCTGGCCGAACCTGGTATCAATCTTCCGCGTTACATCTTCAATGCTTTTTATAATTTTTGACCAGTTGATGCGGCTGTTCTTCAGCGCGCCTATGCTGGCGATTTCACTCTTGGTTGAGGAGAGGAGCGTTCCGATAAACGTTTGAAGTTGCTGGCGCTGTGCCGGATCGAGTGACGCCACATACTCATCAAGCTGCTGCTGGAAAGACTCTGTGGAAGAGCTTTTTACGGCGTTCAAGAGTCTCGTGTTGCCGACGAGCTTGATGGCATTGTCCATCAGACGAAGCTCCTGCTTATTGACATCCGTGAGGTCGGTTCCGGCTGCAATCTTGTTCCGGTCTTCGGTAATGGCTTTTTTCAGATCATCCTGGAATTGAAGACGAATCTCCTCTTCCGTTTGCTCTGTTTCGGCGGCGCTCTGATAGAGCGGGAGGACAATATCGGGAGTCAGATTTTCTCTGATAGTAGCAACAAACCCCGGCATGTCCTCTGTAGCCTGGGCAATGGTTGCGGCGGTAAGTGTCCCGCCTGCGTTCATCTTGGATGTTTTGTCCAGAAAATCGTCAGCCACCAGACTGAATGCGTTCAGATCAAGCTGCGCCGTAAGGTAGCGGTATTTGTTAACCTGCGTTTGAAGACTGCGGAGATTACGGTTCACGTCGGTGAGACGGGCCGTAGTATTGGGACCAAAGAGATCAAATGTGGGAGAAAGTTCGGAGTAAAAATAGCCGACCATCGCCAGCGCGGAAAAGAAAACGACGAGAAAGACGGTCTGAAAGAGGCGCAATTTCTTTTTTTGCTGGATTTCGCGCTCCTGTTCAAGGCTCTTCTGAAGCGTCGGGGCTTTGCCGAGGATCGGTTTCATCTGGGGTGCTCCCGACTGCTTCGCCAGAATCGAGTCGATCATTTTTGGCCCTTTCGTTTCTGTCTTTTGCTGAGAAAAAATATTCTGAAAACTGACCGCGCCCGGGGCCGCAGCTCCCGGTGCAGGAGTAGGCGCAGCTCCCTGAACAGAGGCCGCAGATGCCGGTTTTGAAGCCGTCACAGCCGGACCGATAGTGATGCCCGGTTTGGTAGCAGCGGGGCTCGCTGAAGCGGCCGGCGCTACTGCCGCCGGAGTAGCCGGAGGTGTGGCTGGGCCTGAAGAGGTACTACCTGCCGTCGCTGTGAGAGAAATTTTATTTTCTGGCATATATGTTTTGGTTTTTATTTTTGATTTTTTTTAATCTCTTAATTTTAGCATAAAACTCACAATGCGTAAAGATCGCCGCCCCCGGAAGGAGCAGGCGCCAGCCCGCGATTTTGACCGGGATGGCTGATCTTCGCTTTGAGCTCAAGGAGCCGGGCATCTTTTCGGGTCTTTTTTTCCATAAGAATTTTGAAAAGTACCGGTATTACAAAGAGCGTCATGAACGTGGAGCTCGCAAGCCCGAAAATCAATGATGCTCCGAGTCCCTCCCACGTTTCATTGCCCAGCGTAATGGGGAGCATACCGATCATCGTGCAGATGGAGGTGAGAAAAATAGCCTCCAGACGTGATTGTGAAGCGTCAACGATGGATTCAACATAGGGTATTCCAACGCGAAGATTCAGATTGATTTTATCCACGAGCATGACGGCATTTTTCACGACGATGCCGAAGAGCGCCAGTATGCCGATAAGGCCCGGAAACGAGAGCGTAAAATTGATGAGTGTGAGGCCAAAAAATACCCCAATGAGCGCGAGCGGAATAGTGGCGAGAACCAGCACGGCTTTCCGGAAAGAGTTGAACTGAATGACAAGCGTCCCGACGATAAGGATCATGGCGACCAGCATCGACCTCAGAATCGAGAATACTGATTCATTGTTCGTTTCATTCTGACCGCCAAAAGTTATCTCGTAGCCCTCGGGCAGAGGATTTTTTTGAATGATTTCCTGGAACTGGAGGAGAACTTCCGCGGGCAGATACGGTTTTTCAACGGCAGCGGAAAGCACCAGTACACGTTTCTGGTCAATGCGGCCGATCGACGTTACTGAAGAGCCCAGCTCAATATCGGCAACGTCGCCGAGGCGGAAAAGCTGTCCACGGTTATTCACGAGTTTTACGTTTTCGAGCGCGTCTATCGTCGGGATTTTATTTTTATCAAATTCGGCGCGAACGATGATCTCTTCGCCGTCCCTCAGAATTTTTGTAACTTCAGTGCCGCTGAGCGCCGCACGGAGCGTTGAGGCAATTTGAGGAGCGGAAATTGCGTGAAGAGCAAGGCTGTCATGATCGAGCTTGAACGTGAACTCTCCCGGACTGAGCGAAAGGGAGGTTTTTTCGTTTACGGTACCCGGTATGGCGCTGAGGAGATCTTTATATTTATTCGCCTCGTGCTCAAGCACCTGCATATTTTCGCCGGTGATCTGTCCCTCAATATCGGCGCCGGAAGGCGGGCCTCCGGCAAGCTCCACCACGTCAATTTTTGCTCCTTCAATGTTCTCCACGGCTTTGCGGATCCGCGGACCTATGTCGTAAGATTTTTCCACGCGATTTTCCGGTCCGGTAGGGGGCCTTACTTTGATCGGATAGAGGTTGATTGCAAACTGTGCGCGATTACCCTGGCCGCCGCCGGCCGTATCCGTAAAACTTCCTTCAGAGATATTCACACCACCGGAACCGATGACGACAGAAAAACTTTCGATGGCTTTTTCGTTCAGAAGAACCTCCTCAACCTGATCAGCCACGGCGCGGGTTCTTTCAGAAACAAGACCCGGCGATCCTTCGATATTGATATACATGTATTCTGCATCAGCCGGAGGGAGAAACTCGGATTTAAGTATTCCTGTGGCGGGAAGTGCCGCAGAAGCAACGAAAAGCCCTCCGACGAGAAGGAGAAGAAGCCACGATTTCCCCCTGCTCTTCAGAATTGATGCAGGGAAACGTCCATACGCGGGCAGGAATTTTTCCAGCTTTATGACGCCGGTAATAAGACGGATAAACAAAGGCTGTTTCCCGCTTTCAGGTTTGTAGTGGTGCCGGATTTTTGCCTTAATTTTTTCCGGGTCAGCCAGCTCTTCCTGAATGAGATCTTCATTATGTTGCAGTTTTATCCGGAGTTTTGTCCGATACCACATGAGGAGTCCGATAAAAATCGATCCGAAAATAACGGCGGGAATAAGGGCGGAAATGTTGCCCGAGAAAAGTCCGATGACGGAAAAAATCGCCGGTATGAAAGCGACGGCCAGGACAATGCGGAGCATCGTGCGCGTCAGGCGGAATCGTTCGAGAATAATCGCCATCGGATGGTTGATGATGATGGCGATAAAATAGGATGCTGCGATTGTAACGGAAACCGTGACCGGGATGGATCGGATGAACTGCCCGATAATTCCCGTCGCAAGAAGAAGCGGTACGAACGCCCAGATGGTTGTGAGAGTCGTGGTGGTAAGGAGAACTTTATAATCCTGAAAGACCAGAAGCACGGCCTCTTCCGGCGTAAATTTGCCCGTCTGAAGATATTGCTTTGTGGCCTGCACAACGACGATGGCGTCATCTACGAGCAGACCGAGAGAAAGAATAAGAGAAAATATCGAGAGGAAATTCAGACTGATACCGAACAAATACATAAGTCCGAATGCGCATGAAAATGCCAGCGGGACCGCCAGGCCGGCCACGAATGCCTCCTTTAATCCAACAAAAAGGAACAGGATAATGGTTACGAGAAGAATTGTGAGGAGTCCGTCATGAACAAGCTGATCAAAATCTTTCCGGATCTCTTCGGCGAAATCGAGGGTCGTTTCCACGTTGAGATCTTTGGGGAGACGGCTTTTCTTGAGCTCCTCAATTTTTTCTTTGCCGGCATCTATCAGGTCGGTGATGGAACTGCCCGTTTTTTTGACAATGTTGAGCGTTACGGCGTTATGAGGTTCTTCTCCTTCAATGGAAAAACGGCTTGAAACCGACCTTTCACGGGCTCTCTCAACGACGACGGCAACGTCTTCGAGCTGTATTGTATCGCCGCCGAAAATCGGAATGGGGAGTTTCCGAAGTTCGCGCGCGTTCGTGAACTCGCCTTCCGTCCGGACAATATATTCGTAGTCGGAGATATCTATTGTTCCGAGTGGCAGGGAGAAATTGCTGGACCGGATGATACCGTTCACCTGATCCATTGAAAGTCCGTATCGCTCAAGCTGCTGCGGATCGTACGTTACTCTGATTTCGTACAGATCGCCGCCGCTGATTCTCACGGCATTTGCCCCGGGCAGTTTTTCCAACTCTTTTTGCACGATCTCCGCATATGACCTGAGCGCAAAATTGTCGTATGGTCCCGTCACGACAACCGTCCATACGGGCGAATCGTCAAACGAAACCTCACTCACAATCGGGTCGCTCGCTTCCTCCGGAAGCTCGCCCTTCACCCCTTCCACGGCATCACGCAATCTCCGGATGGCATCTTTCAGATCCTCTTCGGCGCGGAATTCCACGCTCACGGAGGCAAAAGAGTTCAGGGCGCTCGACTGCACCTGCTTTACACCGCTCAAATTCACCACGCGCGATTCGATTTTTTCAACCACCAGTTCTTCAACATCCTCAGGCGAAGCCCCGGGAAGCGCAACGGAAACGACGCCGAAAGGGATCGTCACTTCCGGCTGAGATTCAAGCGGCAGAAGCGTAAAAGATGTTATTCCCCAGGCAAGAATCCCGATAACAATAAGAACGGTCACCCGGAAGTTCCGTATAAAAAAACTCAACCAGGTTTTTCCGGCCTTCTCGTTGTATTTGAGCTGCTGAAGGTAGAGCGAATCTGAACTCTCTTTTTGCGGGTCAAACTTCTTCGGGTCGAAATTTTTCATACGGAGTGTGTCTAGAGACGGACTAATTCACGGTCACCTTCTGTCCGTCAGCAATGGTTCGTGATCCTTCAACGACGATCGTCGCATCGGAATCCAGTCCATACAGAATCTCAATGCGGTCGCCGTGCACATCGCCGAGCGTAACGTTCGTTTTGTGAGCCACGCCGTCTTTCACCACAAAAACGAACTGCTCTTCCGTCCCGATCGTCACGGCATCCAATGGAACCACAACTCCTGAAAAATCTTCTCCAGAAGGCGTCAGAACAGGCAGACGCACGGTCATGGTCTGGTTCGGACGGAGTTTAATTTTCGGGAGAATAATCTTCACATTCACGAGCTTGGAGCCGTTTTCGGCAGTCGGCGAAACGCTCT
>DATDOI010000020.1:0-7618 GCA_035293325.1 Candidatus Altimarinota bacterium | reverse complement strand
GGATTTGTCGGTGAAGTTCCATAAAGATAAATTTCATAATTATCAGGCAGTCCGTCTCCATCCTGATCATCATTCATGCAGTCATACTGCTCAACGTAGTTTGAAACCATCATTGAAAATTCGCGGCGCGTAATCTTCTCTTCAATCCATGCCCTGAAAGTGCTGGAAGGCCTGTTGAGTTCGGCATCAAACCATAATTTGAAATCAGCAGGAGCAAGAGTGTCGAGTTCAATGAACCTCCCTTTGGGATAGAGTTTGACCGATTGCGCCGTAAGGACGTAGTTGTAGTACCACGGTTTTCCGGCAAGCGAATAGGTTGTCAGTGCGAGCCCCTGTGTCGCCTGCTGGCGTCCGGTTTCAATAATGACCTTCGTCGCCTCGGCACGGGTGATGTTGTTTGTCGGCAGGAAGAAGCCCTTGTTCGGCTGCCCCTGATAACCCGAAACAATCTGGCGATTCTTCGCCTCTTTTACGCAGTACAGAAGTTCGTCAGAAAAATTCGTGTCGGGAAATGGCTGCACGGCATACACGGAATCAATCACTGTTTTGATCTTTTCGTTGAATTTCGTGCAGCTGATACAGATGGTTCCAAGATTCAGCTTCACGAACTCTTCACGGGTGAGGAGTTCATCCGGTTTGAATGTGCCGTCGGGGAATGCAGTGAGAATGCTTCGTCTGAAAAGTTCCACGATCTGACTGAACCCCTGAGAGACGACGCTCATGTCGCTGAAAAGCACCGCATCTTTTTTGGCGGGATCATAGTTTCCCAGTATTTCCGCCTCGTCTTTATGGGTGTCGCCGTCAGTGTCCGAATTCTGCGGATCGGTATTCAGGAGAACCTCTTCCAGATCGTTCAGCCCGTCTTCATCGGTGTCAGGTATAACGCTCTGAGCGTACGCTTTCAGCGGTGCGTAATGTGAAGCGAACAGATTCGTGAATGTATCAAGCACCGTTACCATCGCAACCAGATTTGCGGAGGAGAGAGAGTTATAATCCAGGTATTTCCCTTCCTCCTTCAGAATGACAATCTTGGGAAACGTCGCTCCGATATAAACTTCAAAGAGTAATTTCCCCTGATCGTTGGCAATCTCGAAGACGACCGGATCCAGGCTGCTCTGAGGAGTTTTGATCCGGAGTGCATAACCGTCGTCCAGAAAAATATTTCCGCTTCTCTCGATAATTCCAAAATTATTCGACGCTCCATTTTGCGTGAACGTCAGATGTACATTGCCGGGATTGAATTCAGCGTCATCCGGAACGAACTCAAGCCCGTAGGCATCACCCGACAGATCTTTGACGTGAATACCCTGAAGGCTTTCGTAATCCGTGAGAAAGTTTTTTGAAGTTCCATCCAGAACAATGGGAAGATTTTTATCCGGCACAAAGAAAACGGATGCAAAAACTATATCCGTCTCTTTCTCCTGGATGCTTTCGCGGGTGGGCTTGCTGCCTTTCGCCGGGATAGCAATAAGCTGGAAGCGGTCATCCTTGATGGTTATGAGGCCGGTTTCGCCGTTTACTTCAGCAATGGTAACGCCATTCTGGTCTTTGACGATGAATCCCGCTTCACCGGCCGGCGTGTAAACCGGCACGACGGATTTACGATAAGAAACAAGGCGTATTTTTCTGTGCGTGGATTCGAGCTGTAAGGAGTTTGATACCAGGTTCGGCCTGTTGGACGCCTTCCCCTTGACGCTGAAGAAACCGGAAATGTCGGTGGCAAGGAGCGTAAACTCTGCCGTACCGCCTGTCAGACTCAACGGCGTCTGCGGCTGCACGGTAGCCACGGCACCTTCTGCCGGATTGGTGATGGTTATTTCTATCTGTGTAAAACTGTCGCCCGTCTGCACCTGGTTTTGAGCGTCGAGCCCATCGACGGTAAGAGTAATCGTGTCCCCCGTGTCCGTTTCCATGACCGGCTTTGAGGCCGTAACTCTCAGCTGGACCGTTTTCTCCGCTCCATCCGGAAGTCCGTCTCCATCCGAATCACCATTGGTGGGGTTGGAATCCTCATCATCGGGTACGCCGTCTCCATCCAGATCTCCGGTCGCAAGCAACTGGTCATAGTAATCTCCCGGAGCGTCGGACATGACGCAAGCAGGTTCAAATCCAACCTTTCCTACGCTCGCTGCCGTCTCTTCGAGCCATTTCTGAATCTCGGCGAACCACGCGAAAATGATGATGCCTTCGTCAGCGCCGCTCTGGTAGGCCTCCGCCGCGCTCTGGCTCTCTTCGGTTCCTCCGCCCGGTTGCGTCGGCGCGGTCGGCAATTGCAGCTGTGCCTGTTTGAACTGGAGGTCGGCCTCTGAGTCGGGAATATCGCCGTTAAAATTCATGTCGAGCGCATCCGCGTCTCCGTTCGAAACAAAATACAGTGCTTCATACCCTTTGGAAGTTTCGCCGATAAATGCTTCTTTATAGGGGTTGAGGTATGTTTCAAAAACGTAGAGATGCTTCTGGTCGATATTCATATTTTTCCATGCGTAGGCATCCGTAAGCCTCTCTTCACTTGCAGCAATAAGTTTGCCCGGTTTGGCCGGATCCGCCGCATCAACGGGGCCCTCAATCATGGAAGAGAGAGAGTCCTCAATATCCAGATTCACGCCGGTTCCGTCGGCAATCTGTTGCAACTCCTGCTCTTTTGCCTGGAGGATGGATTTCGCCTCCGCCAGAGATTTTGCCGCAAAAATATTCGGATATTTCACCGTCCGGAACTCACCCTTCTTGTCACGGAAAGTAAAGAACCTCGGATTATCAGTCGGCATGCTCGTGGGGGACTTGGAGGGATTGCTGTTAAGGCTCCACGTTTCCAGGGTCGGTTCCTTGTGGGGAGTAAACGAAGAGAGGAGCTGAGGTATCATGCCGCTTCCCAGCGCGATTTCCGGAGTCACTTCAAGTTTTACGGTTTTGATGTCGGGTCCCTTGAAGAGCGGATTGCCCGTGAACACGTAGGCGTCGGAACCTGTTGCCGGTTTCATAAGCACCTGTTCGCCGATTGCGGCGTAATCAGTGGGAGAGATGGCGTATTCCGGAGCGCCTTCCGCAAGCTCGTCGGTGAAACCGTTTTCGTTATTATCAATTCCGTCCGCCTGTCCCCACTTTGCCAGAAGGTCGGCGAGCGTGAGTTTAATGTTTTGCGGATTAATGAGGTCGTCCGAAAGATCGAGAAGCACAATCTGATCGGCAGGCTTATACGGGGAGCCGGGCTTCAAGACGGTGGCAATCGCTTCTTCATTGTCGAAAGCATCTATAAGGCTGAAATAAAGTTGAACTTCCGCGAGGTACGTGTCATACCGTTCTTTCTCCTTGAACGAAAAGCATGACTGGTAGCTTACCGCGCTTTCAGGAACGTCATGAACCTCTTTTGTGCCCAGAAGTGAAAAGATCGGTTTTTTTGCAAAGTCTATAAAGCAGCGTTCGGGGTGGAGATAGTTCAAAGCCGTGCATCCGGCGTATTCAGGATCGGTCATGCTGTTACCGTCGGCAAACACGTTGTACGTATTGTTTCCCTCAACCATGATGGCGTTGCTGCCGGGGTACCCTTCCGATCCGCGATAGAGAGTGCAGTCCTGAACGCTCTTCATCTCTTTCACGGGCAGGCCGTTGATAAAAAGATCATCAATAAAACTGAACGTCTCCAGATCAAAGTACTGGTGCCGCGCAAAGTTGATGAATTCGACGGGGTCTTCGTTTTCCTCGCTGTTATCTGCGAGAGTAACTTCAGCTTCGATGGTCGAGCCCCGCATCATCAGAACGGAAGCCTGGAGCTGAGGCTCCTGAAGAGTGCCGGCCGAATTGCGGTTTTCAACAAAACTGTCGATCTTTGCCTCGATTGAATCATTGACGCGTTTCAGGTAGTAGCGGACGTTGTCATCTTTCATGGTCACATACCCCGGGACCGTAGCAACGTCGCTCGCCCGTCTTGTTTTGTTGCCGGTCTGGATGGTGTATGACGGACGGTACCTTCCCGTTGAGTTCGTCCAGTCGTTGATGTTCGAAAAGAATTTATCGAAGAGTGAATTGTAGTCGTTCGCCAGCTGGTCCACGAGCGGCTTCGTCTGTGCATCGGGGATCTCATCGAGTGTGCTCGGGTCTGACGCGCCTCCGCCGGCCGCATCTTCATCCGTTTTGCCGTCCCCGTCTTTGTCGTTGTCGGTCAGGCCGTCCTCGTCGACCTTCCCGTCTTCATCGTCATCGGCGGCCGGCTCCTCATCCACCCAGTCGGAAGAGTCCGGAAGAGGGGTTAAACGTAAAAACGGAAAACCTGTCAGATTCAGAGGAATGCTTTCCGGCCCTTCCGGGTCCGTCGGAACATCCATTCCCGCAATCAGGCTTCCGTACTCCAGTTCATATCCGTTGGGGTAACCGTCGCTGTCGAAGTCGTATGAATCGAGGTCTTCATCCGTGCCGCATGCGCCGGAACATCCGTCCTCGTTCTTGTCGCCCGGTTCATCCTCATCCACCTTCCCGTCTCCGTCCGCATCGTTGTCCTGCGGAGTATCTTCATCAACAAGTCCATCCTTGTCGTTATCAATATTTTTAAAAGCGTCTCCGTCATCCTCATCTATTCCTTCATCAACAAGTCCGTCTCCGTCATTATCAACATTGTCGGAAACTTTGTAGATTGAACCGGACTTCACGTTATAGAAATTTCCGTCCATCAGATCGCCCCCCGCCTTGCAATCCTTCAGGTTCATGGATTGGTTCGGAACAATGTCGCAGATGCCAAAACGTCCTTCATCAGCTTCATCGGTCTCTCCATCATCGTCATTATCCAATCCATCGGCAAGCCCGTGCAGAGGGCTTCCCTCTTCACCGTCGTTGTCGTCATCGGAACCGTTTTCCGGATCTTCATCTATTTTTCCGTCTCCGTCATTGTCCACCTTGTCGCCGCCCGCGATCTGCTCTTCGCTTTCGGCGAGCAGTTTTTTCAACAGGTATTTATTGTATCGGTTGTAGGTTATGTCTTCCCAGTTTTTCAGAAACCGCAGGTAATACTGGAAGGCAGGTTTGTCCATAAGCTGGAACTCGTTCAACAGATCCATGAAGAAAATTTTCTTCGTGAACTGCTGGAAGTCCTGGGCATCCGTGTAGCAAGAAAGCTCTTTGCAGTGAAAGAGATAGTTTTTATCGAAATAGGTGGCGAGCAGTTTTTTGCCGTCGCTGCCCTGAAGGGGAGGCTTGATAAGACCCTGCCAGATTTCCGCGCCCGGGAAACCGACATTGGCGTTCACAAGATAATCTCCCGTCTGCTTGTCGAAGATATACACTTTGTCTTCAAAGTCCGTGTAGGGAAGCAGGCTCACAAAGTGATTACCGTTCTTGTTCACCACGGGCAGCGGCACATCGCCGATAATGACAATGCCGGTAAGTTTGTTGATCTGGTTGAACGATGTATCACCCTCGAAGTAGAGTTTCTCCAGCGCGTTTGCTATCTCCTCAACCTTTTCATCTTTTTTGACGGGGATGAGAATGGAGCGTGTGTACTCCTGGGAACGCTGCGCGTCGCGCGCATACCGGCGGATTCGGTCGGGCAGGGTGTTGACGGTGAGCGAGCCGTACTTGTCTTTAAGCCCCGTGTAGGATGCTGAGTCGTTCATGAGTCCTTCCTCCACCAGCACGGCAATGTCGCCCCAGTGTTCCAGAGCCTGTGACGTTTCTGCGTTTGGGGAAAACCCGTAGGGCAGAAATATCGGCAACGCCATGGCGATGGAAGTCTGCAAAATCTGCGAAACCATGCACGCAAGGAGAAAGCTCGCTATGATTCTTTGTTTGATCCGTTTTTTTTGATTTTTGGTCATATTTTCCACCCCTCCTTAATTTCTTTTTATTATACCAGAAAAATAAAATTTCGAATATGAGAGTTTGGCTTACAGACTGGAAAAAGGTGGAATATTGCACGATCTTACATTGACGAAAATATAATAATATTGCACGAACATATTAGATCAGGCTTTTGCACAGATTTAGAAATAATTTATAAGTTCTTCATCCCGATTCTGTATACCGGAGTGGCGCCTTAAAAAAGTGCGTGATATTTTCTAACCCCATCAACATGGATATGGATGCGGAGTCACTCAGACAGATAGAGCTGGTAATGGAGCGGGTTTTTGAACGCAAATTTGACGAAGGGTTCGAACGCAAATTTGGCCCAGCGTTCGATGAAGCGTTTGACCGGAAGTTCGGCGAGGCGTTCAATCGCGAATTTGGTCCAGCGTTCGATGAAGCGTTCGATGGTAAGTTCGGCGAAAATATAAAACCGTTCAGTGAGAGATTAACCGGTGTTGAGTCTACTCTTCGCCTGCACTCCAGAAACTTCGATGAAATGCTGCTGTATTTAAACGCCATCCAGGGCGATATCAATGAATTAGAGGGGAAGGTAGAAAGATTTGACGAAACTTTGGCCGTGGTCGACATAAAAATAAACCGTATTTTCCATCTCTACCCGGACCGTGCAGCCGATGTTGCGGCTCAGGGTAAAAGACTAACCAGAATAGAAAACAAGGTTTTTCCCGCGTCAGATAAGGAAAATTAGTAAAAAAAGAGGGCCCGCTGCCTTAGAGGGGTTGACGCATGCATCAAAAGAGCCCCGCCATGTGGCGGGGCCTTTCGATTACGAAACCATTCTCTGCAGAACTATTTCAGAATGACGAGGGTATCCTCATTGGTTCCGTCACCTGTGTTCGCTGGTGCAGATGCAGAACCATCACAGGTCATACCAGTTACATTAGCTTCAAGGTGGGTTGCTCCCTGACCAGCCACAATCTCAAGTTTGGCTGCGAGAAGGTAGTTGTTTGGAGTATCCAGGGGACAATACATGTAGCTGCCCGTACAATCACCAGTGTCGCCGCCCTGAGGATCACTGGGGACAACACCACCCTGAAAGAAAGGGCCAAGAATTGCCTCATCAATACAACCAGCGCCATCGTTGGCAGGATAAGCACCATTATTATCGGATGCGTATGTTTCAAGAGCCGTTACGATCTGGTTCAGATCAGCTGCGCGGGCTGCATCACGTGCGCGTGCCGGAGCTCCAAGAATACTTGGAAGTAAAGCTGCTGCAAGAATACCGATGATCGTGATAACGATCAGAAGCTCAATAAGGGTAAAACCCTTCTTCGTTGCTGTGTTTTTCATTTTTTTACTGTTAAAGATTTAAAAAATGTTTTACTTTCCTATAATTATACCAGATTAATTTTCATTTTACAAATGCAATTTTGGTTGTAAAGCGCTCTAGTAAGACCCTGCAGAGGTCGTGAGCTGCATAATCGGCAACATGATTGCCGCAACAAGGCCTCCGACCGTAACACCGATAATGACGAGGATAAGCGGTTCCATGATTTTCGTCAGGGATTGGACGACATTATCGATCTCCTCATCATAGAACTCTGCAACCTTGAGCGTCACGGTTTCCAGCTGAGCGGTCTGTTCCCCGACCTCAATCATGTTTACGAGCATTTTGGGGAAAAGTTTGCTCTCGGAAAGGTTCTCCGCCATGGGAATACCACGTTTCATGTCTTCAGCGGTGAGCAGAAGACGTCTTTTGTAGACCTCATTGCCAATGGCGTGGGAAACTATTTCAATAGATTTAATGATCGGTACGCCGCTTCCCAAAAGG
>DATDOI010000019.1:0-3262 GCA_035293325.1 Candidatus Altimarinota bacterium | reverse complement strand
CCCGGCCGGGAGGCGGGACGCAGCTCACTCAACCTCACCCTCTATAATCTGGTGGAAGTACCAGCGCACTGCATTCCAGTTGCCGGATCGGGGTTCCAGAATGTACGCCCCCTTATCAATATTGTTGCATTTTACTTTCTCCTCTTCAGGCGCATCTTGAGGTGCCGGACAGTTCATTTGCTGTTTCTTCACGTCACCGGTGTACCTTGATATGAGAACATTTCCGGATGAGATAACGTGCCCCCCGCTGATCTCGAATTTCTGGTAGCGGAAATAATATGAAATGGCATCCGCCAGATTGATGTCGGTTTCGGTTTTTCCCAGTACCTGCTCCGCAAGAGTTTTGAGACCGGCGGCATCACCCAATCCGAAAGTTTTCGCTTTTTGTTGTACTGCCTTCAGAATCATATGCTGTCTTTCGGAACGCGCAAAATCTGATGAGGTATGACGCGATCTGGCAAGGCGCAACGCCTGTTTGCCGGACAGATGATGATCCCCTTCCCGGTAATAGAGCGTTCCCCACTTCCCGCCGTCAAAAGTTTTATAGGTGGGATCAATCACCGGCTGATCAAGATGCACATCCACACCGCCGATCATATCTATCACATCAATGAACGCATACATATCGATGAGGATGTATTTATCAATCTGATAGCCGGAAACAAAGGAGATGGTCCGCTTCAGCTCTTCCATCCCGTAGAGAGCGTAAATGGCATTAATTTTTCTATTGTTGTAATAGAGATCCCGGGGAAGACTCACGAGCGTAATTTTCCTTTTTTCAGGATTTATGTTTGCGAAAATCATCGTGTCGACGAGGCTGCCGTGCTTCCCGGCGACAAGTATGTTGAACTGACCGGCGACGCTTTTGGCCTTATCGCCGTAGTCCGGAATGTTTTCAGGGAGCGTTAAGGTTTTTTTTTTGAGCCCTGGAGAAGCGAATAGAGATCTATCTCCTCGTTATTTTTGAGTATTTTCAGCAGCCCCGAGGAGAGTTCGATGACGAAAGAAAATTCCGTTTTGCCGTCCGCATTGGTGACATCAAAGAGCAGTTTATTGTATTCCTCCCGTGGTTCAGGGGCGATTGTCAGGTTGTTGGTTAGAAGGAGGTCCTTGAAAGCTTCCTCGTCGAATATCTTTTGCAGCTCTTCGCGGCGGTCGCGAATCATTTTTTCCATCTCCGTTGCGGCGTCTGCGTTTTTCAATGCCTCAACGAGGCCGTTTTTCAGATCGTCCGGCGTTGTAAATGCTTTCTCTCCGATCATGATCGTGCCGTCTTTACGGGAAAGACTGAGCGTAACCACGGGAGATTCCTCTTCATTGGTATAGTAATAGCGCAGTACATCCTCCGCCTCTTCGGGTTCATCGCTGAAAATAAGCTTCTTTTCCTTTTCGAGGGCCGTTGCTTCAGCGCTCTGCGCCGCGCTGAGGATCATTGCCTTCCTCTCTTCCAGAAGAAGCTTCATTTTTTCCGATTCTGCGGCGTTTTTCGTTATGTATTCGGCTATTTGCTGCGCATCATCCGGGTTTTTCTCAAAATCTTTTGTCCCGAGCGAACTCTGAATACTCGTTTTGGCGGACTGCTTTTCTATCACAACGGCGAAGAGCGCGAGACCGGTTTCATTGGAAATTTTGAATTGAGCCATTTCTTCAGTGCTCTCGATCTTTCCTATTGTCAGCTTCAGATCCGCCGTGGCTTTCACAAGCTGCTCGTCCGATGCCAGCGCGAGGATATGCTCGTCCGCATATCGCGCGTTTTCCGCCGCAGTCTTTTCATCAACATAAGAACCGAGAAACTGGTAGACCGCCTGCTCGGTCGGCGTTGCATCTTTTTCCTCTTCCGTTGCTATTTCTTCCTGTTCCTCCATGAATGAGTACTCTTTCGTCGGCAACAACAGGAATGAGCGCATCTCATTCATATCATCGCCAAAAGTAATAATATCCTGACGAAAACCGCCCAGCTCATCCACCACACCCCGGTTGTACTGATCAACGCGTTCGACAATCTCACCGAAGCGGGAAAGCTGAATTGTATCCGCCAGAATCAGGATTCCCAGAAAAATAAGTCCGAGTTTCATAAATGCGTCCCGGCGAACCTGTCGTTGTCTTTCCTGGTTTTCGTTTCTTTGTTTGTGCTTCATGCAGCCGACTTTGAATTATTTCCGAGCAACGGAACAAGTATAATGAAAAGTTTCGCTCTTTCAAGCGAACTTTCAGGCCAGCTGCCTGAGCCAATGAATGGCTCTTTCCTGTTCGATAAAGAAAGGCGAGGTTGCAACCGTCATGACTTTGGCTTTGGGAATGATCCGTTTGATGAATGCAACTTTTTTCCGGTTCTCTATGTAGTCCATATCTCTCGAGAAAAAATCGAGGTCTATGTCGAGGAGAACATCCCCTGCCGCTGTCTCCGGATCAAACTCATCCATTGCGGTCTGCGAGTCTATAATTATCAGCCGTTCTATCAGCCCCGCTTTCTGTGCCGGAACGATAAAATTCCCCACGTTCAGCTCTGAATTCGTATAATGAAAAACCTTTTCCGGATCGGTGAGCAATTCAGGCTCAAGGAATGAAACCGGCACACGCGTGTCTTTGTGCTGATCAATGTGGATGAGCGTCGCGCCCTTCCGGAATGCGCCGCGGGAAAACTCGAGACACCAGAAGGCAAAGGCGTGATTATGGTTGTCAAAAATGTATGCGGGCGCTCCCCCGATGTTTGTGACTATGAAATTTTTCAGCCCCGCGCATGATCGCAGACTTCCTTCATCATCATAATCTTCGAACGCAATCTGTTCGCCAGTCTGCACATCATGAATGGTCCCCTTTTTCAGCGGGGCGACGGTCAGTTCCCTGTGAATCCTTTCATGAAAATGAAAAGCGTTGTTGGAAACGTTGTCCCTGATTGTAAACCGTTCCTTGTACATGAGTGGAAAATAAAACGCCCCGCCCTTTTTAAAGAGGCGGGGCGTTTCGGTAGGTATCGTTTTGTGCTTACTCAGCAGCAACAACGTTTACTGCCTTAGGGCCCTTTGGGGAGTCGCCCATCTCGAATTCAACGACATCGCCTTCGCGAATCTGGTTGAACGGTTTTCCACCCGTAACGTCGTTAGCGTGGAAGAAAAGATCCTTGTCACCGCCATCCGGGGTGATAAAGCCGAAGCCTTTGTCGTGGATCTTCTTGATAGTACCTTTCATAAGAAAAAGGTTAAGATATAAAGCTGCAAAGTTTCGACTTCGTTGCAACCGCGATTCGACTTTATGGCGGGGG
>DATDOI010000018.1:0-2340 GCA_035293325.1 Candidatus Altimarinota bacterium | reverse complement strand
ATTTTGAAAGTGACGGCAAACCGGACGGTTATTTTTCACGGACCAAAAAAATAAGCCACAAGTACGAAAACCCCGGAGTCTATACCGTTACGGTCGAAATTCTTGATGAAGGAGGCCTTATCAGCACAACCTCCAGGCAGGTGACGGTAGTTGAGAACACTGCTCCGTTCGCTTATTTCAGTTATACCCCCGGAACCGGCACCACGAACCGCATCTTCACTTTCAACACGAAAGAGTCTGACGACAGCCAGTATCGCCAGCAGTATCTTGCGTACCGTTTCGACTGGAACGGCGACGGCCAGTGGGACACGATGTATGAGAAAAAAAATATCTGGAGGCATAAGTTTGAGGTGAGCGGAACGCAGCACGTGATAATGGAGGTAAAAGATCCAGAAGGTTTAACAACATCGGCGGATGCATATATTAATGTTACAGAAAACGTGCTCCCCCATGCCGAATTCAGCGTGGAAGTGAAAGAGGTAAAGGTAGGACTGGACCATGTCCGCAACCGTTACTACTTTGATGCTACCGGCAGCACTGACGTGGAAAATTCCAAATTTCTGTACTACCGCTGGGATTTTAATTACACCGGCGCAAATGACATCAGTTTCGATACATCATTCAGCTCTTCCCCGCGACATTCCGGCTTCTACGATTTCCCCGGAGAGAAAGTTGTACGTCTTCAGGTAAAGGATGAAGATGGTGCCGTGACCGATGCCTTCATGACCATAGTGGCAAGCTGATTTGTTCCAGCCTCTGTAATTGCAAAGCACACCTGAGCGTGTTGCTGATTTTTATATTTTGTGGTATTATTATATGAATAATTTTCGTATAATTTTAGCCGCAAAAAACATGAAAAAAAAATCTGCTCTTCTCACCTCACTCCTGTCACTCTTTTTATTGGCCGCTGCACTACCGCTGGCAGTTTCAGCCCAGCCGGGAGCCGCACCACCAACAGGTGTTGTAGACGCAGTTTTTAACAGTCTTACCATTAATAATGGAACGTCTGACACACTTACCGTCGCAACGGACGGCAGTGTTTCCAGCACCAGCTCGACCTGCGACAACCCCTGGACTGCGCCCATTGAAACCAATTCAGCCTGTAACGTCAGGGTAAACGACCCTCACGGGCTCTATTCAATTACCAACAACCTTGGCGCTGCGCTTTTTGGAAGATCAAACAGTTTCCTTGGAGTATACGGATATGCTGACAACGGTATAGGTGTGGCCGGACAGTCACCCACCGGCTTCGGACTTCTTGGTCTCTCAAGCAGCAACTATGGAATTTATGGCGCTTCAAACACGGGTACGGCTGTCTACGGGGTGTCATCTTCCGGGGCCGGACTGTATGGTGCATCCAACTCCAATACTGCCGTCTATGGTGATTCCGCCGCGGGCCTGGGCGTTTATGGAGAAGGTGTCATTGGAGGCGCGTTCAGCAATCCATCGGGTTCAAGCGTATGGCTCGGCACAAGCGGTCCCGCCGTTTTAGCTTTCGGTGATATTTACTCAACGAACACCATTACAGCTGCCACAAGCATCGGTAAGGTGTACCATCTCACGTACAATTTTCCTGCAGCCGAAATTACCGCCGCTACGCCGGCCAGTGACGGCGATATCCTTCACCGCTATTCAACGAACGACACCATGTGGGTTTTCCCCACGCCGACGTGCAGCGGTACGGACTCTGCGCTGTCCATCGGAGGAACAGGATACTGGCAGGCGAGCGGCAGCCTGAACAACGTCAAAGTTTTCAAAACCGACCTGGGCGCCCAAAAAGGAAACATCTTTGTCAGCGATCCTGACCAGTCAATTAGCTGGTGGTCTGCACGTGTTAAATGTTTTGATCCCACGGGCACAAAATCGGATCAGACCATCACAGCTACGCGCTGGTCGACGTAATACATCTAGAATCCGCAGTTTTTAGAATCCGGATTCGCAAAGTTCCCTCTGTTCCCCGTTCACAATTTTGGCGCAGTACTCTTTATTCTGTTCTTTGGCCGCGAGGATTGAGTAGACACCGTCCTTGCACGCCTGTTTTTTTGACTCGTCATTTACGATCTGGTCGCATTTCCCGACATCCTGCTTATCCTGAGCCTCAACGAAAATCATTTCGTTGTCACTGAGCTGCTGATTTTTCTCAGCGACTTTTTCAGCATCCATTGTGGCAATATCAACCTGCACGCGACAGAGATCTTTCGTTTCAGTTTTTTGAATCGCATCACATTTTGTCGCGTCCATGGATTTGACGGCCTCTTCCATTATTACCGCGTCAGCAACGAGTTCTGAACACTCATTCTTCAACTCCTCGCTGCTTAATTTAGCGCAATACGAAACATC
>DATDOI010000017.1:0-5169 GCA_035293325.1 Candidatus Altimarinota bacterium | reverse complement strand
TAAATGAATCCATGGTAACGGGCGAATCGAAACCTGTCTCCAAAAGGATTGAAAACGAGGTTATTGCCGGAACCATAAACGGGGACGGCATGCTGAAAGTAAAAGTACTCAAAATTGGAGAGAACACGTTCCTGGCAGGGGTACAAAGGCTCATTGCAGAAGCACAGGCATCCAAATCCAGACTGCAGATATTGTCAGATCGCGCGGCCTTTTATTTGACCGTCATTGCCATCACCAGTGGCGGAATAACCCTTGTCACATGGTTGACCCTGAATGCCGGTGTTGTTTTTGCCGTTGAAAGGCTTGTAGCGGTACTGGTTATCGCCTGCCCGCATGCCCTTGGTCTGGCCGTACCGCTTGTCGCCTCCATTTCAACAACCATGGCGGCCCGAAACGGTCTGCTTATTAAACAGCGTCTCGCCCTCGAAGCAGCGAGGGAAATTGATACGGTTTTATTCGACAAAACCGGAACCCTGACCAAAGGGGAATACGGAGTGGAAAAAATATGGGCCTTTACGGCAGAAAACGAAAACGCAGTATTGCAGAACGCCGCCTCGGTTGATGCTCATTCCGAACATTTCATAGCGCGGGCTATCGTCGAAGCTGCAAGGGAGAAAAATATAAACCTCACGGAAGTAAAAGATTTTGCCAGGATCCCCGGGAAAGGCGTAAAGGCAAAACTCAATGGCGAGGAAATTTCCATAGGAAGCATGGGGCTCGTGGAAGAATATAAAGCTTCCCTGCCGGAAGATAAAAAATCAGAAATAGAGAATGAAAGCCAAAAAGGGAAAACTGTTATTTTTGTGCTCAAAGGGAATGAAGTTCTCGGAGCGCTTGCGTTGGGAGACGTAATTCGCGAAGAGTCCCGCGAAGCAATTGCTCAACTGAAAGCTCAGGGAGTAAAGATTGCCATGATCACCGGAGATTCAGAGGACGTCGCGCGGTGGGTGGCCTCTGATCTGGGGATAGACCAGTATTTCGCAAAAGTTCTTCCGGACCAGAAATCGGCAAAAGTGAAACTGCTCCAGGAGGAAGGACAAAAAGTGGCAATGGTTGGTGACGGGATCAATGACGCTCCCGCCCTCACCCAGGCAGATCTGGGTATTGCCATTGGTGCGGGCACAAACGTGGCCATCGAATCGGCAGGGATCATTCTGGTAAAAAATGATCCCCGGGACATCGTAAAAATCATCAAACTTTCGCGCCTTACCTATAAGAAAATGATCCAGAACCTTTTCTGGGCAACCGGCTATAACGCGGTAGCCCTGCCTTTGGGAGCGGGAGTTTTAGCCGCCCAGGGGATACTTTTGCAACCGGCGCTGGCCGCCATTTTCATGTCTTTAAGCACCGTCATTGTAGCCGTTAACGCAGTGCTCCTGAGGCGCAATACTCTCTAAATAGCTGTTATGAAACGTTCGTTCATTCCTGGAATCCCTTTGGTATTGCTCGCTTTGACTCTTTCCGCCTGCCAGCCCCAGAAACAAACCCCGGATGAGAATATCACTCAAAAACAGATATCCGAGTCACCCGCACCACAAATTGTGGAGCTGAAAAACGGCGACTCCTATGATCTCAACGCGGAGATTATCGAACATGAAATAAACGGCAGAAAAGTCCGCATGTTCGGCTACAACGGAACCATCCCGGGCCCTGTCATAAAAGTGACTCAGGGATCGGAAATACAGTTAAACTTCACGAACGGCATCGATATTGATCAGACCATCCATTCTCATGGAGTACGGCTCGACTACCGTTTTGACGGAGTTCCGGATCTCTCGCAGGCTCCGGTTCCGCCGGAGGGACAATTTTCCTACACCATTAAATTTCCGGATGCGGGGATGTACTGGTATCACCCGCATATCCGTGAAGATTATGCCCAGGAACTCGGATTGTACGGAAACTACGTGGTGACTCCCGCAGATCCGGAGCAGTGGAGTTCCGTTAATCGTGAAGAGTATCTTTTCCTGGACGATATTCTGATGGACAAAAAGGGCATAGAGGGGTTTTCCAAAGATGAAATTTCCCATGCGCTTATGGGACGGTTCGGGAACATATTTCTGGTGAATGGACTGACGGATTACCGCCGGAACGTAAAAAAAGGTGAAGTGGTAAGGATCGCTCTCACAAATTCGGCCAGCACAAGAACGTTCAGCATCTCGATTCCGGGAGTAAAAATGAAGCTGGTGGGATTGGACGGAAGTGAGGTGAACAAAGAAAAGTTTGTGGATTCCATCATTCTTTCACCGTCAGAAAGAGCGGTCCTTGAAGTGCTGTTCGATCGCGAAGGAGAGTTTCAGCTTGTCCATGATTCCCCTGCGCGCACAGTCGCTCTTGCAAGCTTCAATGTTCTTCCCCAGACCGCATCAGAAGATCATTCAGAACAGTTCGCCCAACTGGACGAAAACGACCTGACGGGGGGCATCGAAAATTTTGAAGAGCAGCTGAGCCGCGAACCTGACAAAAAAGTACGGCTCACCGTGGATGCCGGGATGGGGATGATGGGAATGGATCACGGAATGATGAACATGGAGGATGAAGGAGTAGGTGAGGACGGTATCGAATGGGAAGACACCATGGCGATGATGAACGCAATGTCGACGGACAGGAATGTCACCTGGAAAATCGTGGACGAGGAAACCGCAAAAGAAAATATGGATATCGATTGGAATTTCAAAAAAGGCGCTCTGGTGAAGATCAGAATATTCAACGATCCCGATTCGGATCACCCAATGCAGCACCCAATCCATCTCCATGGTCAAAAATTTCTGGTTCTTTCAATTGACGGAGTGCCAAACGAAACCCTCGCGTGGAAAGACACGGCGCTCGTCCCTTCAGGAAAAACGGTGGACATTCTCCTGGACGCATCGAATCCCGGAAAATGGATGGGCCACTGCCATATTGCGGAACATCTGCAGGACGGAATGATGTTTCCGTTTAACGTGGAATAATCATGTCGCTTGCGCTGGCAAACTGCTCCTCAAGGCCCAGATCTTTCGCCACAGGCTGGTAGGTTATTTTTCCCTTATAGGTATTGAGGCCGAGTGCAAACCTGCCGTCAGCCGCAAGGGATTCCTTCAGGGATTCAACTACCCCCTTATCGACCATCATCTTCAGATACGGGAGCGTCGCGTGTGTGAGAGCCTGTGTGGACTGGCGCGCGACCTGTCCGGGCATGTTGGTGATGCAGCAGTAAATTTTCCCGTCTATTTCATAAATCGGATCGCTGTGCGAGGTGGGCTTTGCGCCCCAGATGCAGCCGCCCTGATCGATTGCAACATCCACGATCACGGCGCCGGGTTTCATCGTTGTAACCATCTCTTCCGTCACAACAATCGGCGCACGGGCACCAGGCACCAGCACGGCACCGACAAGGAGATCCGCCTTTTTTACCGAGGCGCGTAAATTTTCGTCGTTCAATTCCAGAAATCCGACATTCGCAAAAAGTTTTTCGCCAAGATATTCCTTAAACTGGGCCGTCACATGATCCAGACGTTCCTTGCTTCGATTCAAGATGGTCACACGTGCGCCCATTCCCGCAGCGGTTCGGGCCGCAGTCGCTCCGACAAAACCTGCGCCAATTACGACCGTTTCCGCCGGATCCGTACCGTGAATACTGCCGAGCGTCACGCCGACGCCGTGATACTTTTTTTGCAAATATTGAGCGCCGTATTGAATCGCCAGAACTCCGGCAACTTCACTCATCGGAGCCAAAAGAGGCAGCTCACCCTTTTCATCTTCAACCGTTTCATAGGCAATGCCGGTGATCTCATTTTTCAACAGTTCATGCGTCAGTTGCGGATCAACACCCGAAAGGTGAAGATAGGTAAAAAGTGTTTTGCCCTTCATGAGGGCAAGCAGAGGATACTCGGAAGGAACCGGCTCCTTCACTTTCACCAGAATATCAGAGCCCTTCACAACCTCTTCAGGAGAATCCGCCATATTCGCCCCTGCCTTCAGATACTCCTCATCCATAAATCCCGCATTCACACCGGCAGATTTCTGAATCAAAACTTTATGTCCCGCACCAATAAGATCGCGCGCACCGTCCGGCGTAAGTCCAACCCGGTTTTCATTGTCTTTCACCTCTTTAAGGCAGCCGATGATCATCTCAGACTTTCAATAGCCTTCTTTCGATCCATCACCCCGAAAATATAAGACCCCGCAACCAGAATATTGGCTCCGGCCTTCACGCAAAGTTTTGCCGTTTCATCATTGATTCCGCCATCCACCTCAATGTCCAGATCCGGCTTCAGCTTGCGCAATTCTGCAATTTTTTCCAGAGCGCTCTCAATAAATTTCTGTCCTCCGAAACCCGGCTGAACACTCATGATCAGAACCATATCAACGCGATCTAAAACCGATTCAATCATTTTGAGGGGCGTCGTCGGATTTATGGAAACGGCCGCTTTCACGCCAAGAGATTTTATCTGCTCCAGAACGGACGGCAGATCCTCGCAGGCTTCCTGATGAACGGTAATGCTCGCTTTTTCTTTTGGACATCCGGCAGCCTCAATCGCCTGCACAAAATCCGGGACATATTTCTCAGGATGTTCAATCATCAGATGAAGATCGAGCGGCAGTCCCGTCTTGAGAGCTTTCACCACGGGGGCGCCGATCGTGATATTCGGTACAAAATGGCCGTCCATCACATCCACATGGAGCAGATCAACATACGGTTCAACCGAAGCGATCTCTTCATTGAGACGCCCGAAATCTGCAGACAAAATTGAAGGAGCAATTTGAAGTTTCATGAAAGCACGGCAAAAATCCTATTACCATTATATCACAGCAAATGATGCTCTACCTCTCCATCACCTTCACTCCGTCCTGCGCCGCCACAATCACCATGGTCGCCATATCCAGGAACAGCCCGTGCGCAAACACTCCCGGCTGTTCATCCAGTGAACGGGCCAGACTGTAAGCATCCTGAATTCCGCCTTCAAACCAGCATTTTGCCAGATAATTTTCGTTATCCGTCTCGGCCGGTTTGCCTTGCTCCATCCACAATTCCGCGCGGGCACAAAGAGTTCCAAGCCACTGAACGTTCTTCTCAATACCTTCCTTCAACAGTTCAACCGGAACGGGGCCTTTCATCCCCAGACGGTGAACAAGCTTCGACTCATCAACAATAACTATAAATTTCTTGGCTTTCATCTCGACTTTCTTTTC
>DATDOI010000016.1:0-5438 GCA_035293325.1 Candidatus Altimarinota bacterium | reverse complement strand
TCGGCACCCTTAACAAGAACGCCCAGTCCCAGCAAAAGAAAGAAAATTATCCAGAAAAATGTCATGATGCCGGAAGCGAAATAATGATCATATTATAACAAAAAACTTTTTTTTGGACAGCGATGATCGCAATCCTGACGGTAATGCCGTGTATCCCGACACCATTATAATTTTTGAATTCCTAAACTAATCCCATGAAAAAACCGTTTCAAAAAAATGCCGCGCTCATTTCAATGTTGATGTTCGTTGTTGTCATGGCCGGATGCCAGATAGTTCCTGGAACAGCCACGGACACGCAGCAAACGCAGACGGAGAAAGTTGACGACTGGGCGTTCGATCCGCAGAGTGAAGAGTCCGACAGAGCATTCGGCCTGACAGGCATGGGCGTGACCAAAACTTCGATGCCCATGATGGCTATGGAGGCTTCCCGCGGGGGAAGCGGCAATATCGGTTTGTCCGTGGGCGGAGCGAAAGATATCAACAATTTCCGCGAGAATATTGAGAACGGTTACCTTCCGATTCCGAGCGACATAACGGTTGAAGGTCTTTTCTATAACTATTTCTTCGACACCGGCGCCCAGGCGGGGTCTTCGACCGGCGCGCAGGAGCCTTCAGCCCTGGGAGGGCAATGTAAGAAACTTTTTTGCCCCTCCTACAGCAGTGCCGTTTCAAAAGATCCTTTCTCTAAAGAGGATGAATATTACCTTTCCGTAGGTCTTAATTCCGGCATCAAGGAGTCAGATTTTCAGCGGAAAAAATTGAACCTCGTTCTGGTTCTGGATATTTCCGGTTCGATGGGATCATCGTTCGATCAGTACTACTATGACCGTTTCGGAAATGAACAAAAGCTGGAAGACAGCGAAGAATCGGGCAAAACCAAAATGGAAATTGCGAGCAAAGCGGTTGTGACGATGCTCGATCATCTGAGCGATGACGACCATTTCGGAATGGTTGTTTTTGATGATACATCGGCCGTTGCAAAACCTCTTTCACTCGTCGGTGATACGGATATGAAGGCGATCAAGGATCATATTCTTGAGCTGCAGGAACGTGGCGGAACAAATATGGATGCCGGAATGGAAGAGGGAACGGAGATGTTCAATGAACTGAAAAATGTGAATCAGTCCGACTACGAAAACCGGATAATTTTCATTACCGATGCGATGCCGAATCGGGGTGAAACAACAAAGAGAGGTCTTGTTGAAATGGCGGAAGAGAATGCAGAAGACCGCATCTATACAACCTTTATCGGCGTCGGCGTGGATTTCAATACGGAGCTGGTGGAGGCAATGACAAAAATTCGCGGCGCCAACTATTATTCCGTTCATTCGGCAAAAGAGTTTGAAGAGCGCATGGATAAATGGTTCGACTACATGGTGACGCCGCTCGTGTTCAATCTGGAGCTGAAGCTCGAGGCTGACGGATATGAGATCGAAAAAGTGTACGGTTCGCCGGAGGCGGATGAAGCAACCGGGCAGATCATGAAAGTGAATACGCTCTTCCCGTCCGAAACGGAGGATGGTGAAACGCGCGGAGGTCTGGTGCTGCTGAAGCTGAAAAAAACGGGAGAAGCAGGACGGCTGAACCTGAAAGTCAGCTATGAAGACCGCAACGGCGGAAGCGATTCCAGCGAAGAGTTGGTTCGTTTTGAAGACAAACCGGCGGACTACTATGCCAATAACGGTATTCACAAAGGCATCCTTCTTGCCCGCTACGCCAACCTTATGAAAGCATGGCTCATAGATGAGTATCGGGATTTCGATAAGCCGCTTCCGGGCAGACCCATACCGATCGATTGCGGCCCCATAATTCTTCGCGATAAGGCGATCATTATTCCGGAACCTCCCCATATTCCGCCCTGCGTACCGTATCCGCAATTAGGGCAATGGGAGCGCCAGTCCGACCCTCTGGAGGTCTCGTCGCACTATCGCGAAATATTCGCCGACTTTGCAGAGTACTTTGAGTCTGAAATGGAAGCCATAGGCGACGAAACGCTGAAGCAGGAGCTGGAAATCCTCGCGGGATTGAAAGAAGTTTAGGTCGCTTTGGGCAAAAATTAGACTATTTCAAGGAAGAGCCTGAAAATTCCAGTGAGATGTATAAAGATATACATTGAACGAATTTTCAGGTTCTGACGAAGAAAGAGATAATTTTTATACGAAAAAACCCACCGCTAGGCGGTGGGGGTAAAAATTCCATTCTATCAGCAGCAAGTAAAAGAGAATTTAAAGACTGCTGAGAATTTTGTTTTTGGGAATTTATTTTTGTTTTGGAGGGCTGACGACTAAACAGTCCAAGTTACTCTGCCGTGCTTTGGCGTATTGTTTCCAGTCCGGCCAAGGACCGTCTGTTGGTGTGTCTTAACCACCCGAAGGTGAAGAGAAGACACCAGACAGCGGTAGGGTTGGTCCGGTTAGTCAAGGAGGACCATCACAGAGCAGAGAAGGCTGAAGCGAGAAGACGGCTGTACCTTATTTATAAGGCGAATGCTTTTCTAGGGCGTTTTTTTTTCTCACCTCGGCTCTCTCTGCTATACTTTACGTGCTACATTTGAGAGCTGACTATGCCTGGTTTTTAAAGATCCTTTTATGCCCGTGTCCCATTTCAAGAAAAATTGATTCGACAATGGCATGTTTTCATAACAATCGTTTATCTATCGTTATCAGATCATAGTACCAAATCCTGAAGGGAGAGTCAAACAGAATGTAATGGACTAAGGGGAGTATATGTTTCAAAGCAATATTACTGATCATAAGGCAAACGCCCCGAAATATGCTTGTTAGAGGCCTCAAATCAAAAATCATTACACCGAAGGGTAACCTTTTATCGGCCATTACACATACTCTGAAAGGGCTCCCGGCCAGGGTGGCCATCAGAGAGGGAGATGTGCTCGTGATAGCCTCAAAAGTGGTTGCCATTACACAGGGAAGAACGAAGAAAATAACGGGTCAAAAGGAGTTCAAAGCGCTTGTAGAGGCTGAAGCAGACCAGGTTATCGGCGGAAATCAGGTCACTCTGACCATGAAGAACGGTATTTTCATCCCCTGGGCCGGAGTGGATCGTTCCAATACGCCGCACGGAACGGTGGTTCTCTGGCCAAAAGAGCCTTTCAAAACTGCCGGGAAGATTTGTTCAGCGCTCAAAACGCAATTCAGACTCAAAAAACTGGGAGTTATCATCACCGACTCTTTCTGCGCACCTCTGCGAAGAGGGGTAACGGCGGTCGCTCTGGGGTATGCAGGATTTTATGGGGTAAACGATCTGCGGGGAACGAAAGATCTCTACGGCAATAAACTCAAGGTCAGCCAGCAGGCTATTGCAGACATGATCGCAACTGCGGCTCATCTGGTGATGGGTGAGAGCAACGAACAGACTCCATTTGCGATTGTGAGTGGAGCTCCGGTGGTGTTCACGGCAAAAAAAATCGATACAAAAGAACCGCTTATGAATGCGGATGAGTGTCTTTATCAATCCCTCTACAAAAAATTGACAAAGCGTGAAAGAAAGGCAAAATAGTCGCACACCGTAATTTCAGACGGAATGGAAGCATCCGCAATAGTCCAAAAGCCCAAGTATTCCATCTTCGATATTGCGGGACCGATTATGGTGGGCCCATCAAGCTCCCATACTGCGGGAGCCTGCAAACTGGGCCAGATAGCGCGGGCTCTTTTTCATGGAACGCCGGACAGCGTGGAGTTTATTCTCCACGGCTCTTTTGCAACGGTTTATAAAGGCCATGCCACGGACCGCGCGTTGCTGGGAGGAGTCATGAAATTTAAAACTTCCGATCCGCGGATTAAAGAGGCATTTAAATATGCGGACCGGATAGGACTCAAATACAGTTTTAAGACCGCTGATCTGGGGGCGATGCATCATCCCAACACGGTCAAAATTACTTTTGAAAAATGGGACCGGAAACCTATGTCCATGATCGGATCATCCATTGGCGGAGGCCTTGTGCAGGTGGTGAAGATCGACCAGTTTGACGTCGGGCTGCACGGCGTTGCTGGACAGTTCAAAACGCTGGTGGTGTGGCATGCAAACCGGGCAGGTGTGCTGACGCAGCTTTGTAATATGACGCAAAAATTACACATGCGCCTTCACGATATACAGACGACGCGCGTTGGTCGGCATGCTCTTTCCATTATCAACCTGGATGGACCCGATATGAAACTGAAAGACGTTTTAAAGATGGAGGATCTGCCGGGCATCGAAAACGTCCGCTCACTCACGGCACTGGAAAGATAACTTTCACACAACAATATGTACGAATTCACAACGGCACATGAACTGATCAATCTCTGCAAAAAGAAGCGAAAAGCGCTCTCTGAAATCGTGATTCTGTATGAGATGGAGTTTTCAAAGCGGGAGCGAACGGTGATCATTGGAAAGATGAGGAAGACAAAAAACGTGATGAAAGATGCGGTGAAGAGGGCCATCGAAAAGCCGGAAATATCCGCTTTCAAAATGGCGGGCGGAAGCGCACAAAAACTTTTTAAAGTCATACGGAAGAAAAAAATGGCCATGCCTCCGGTCGTATTGAAAGCGATGGCGTACGCGGTGGCAACGGGTGAAACGAATTCAGCCATGGGAAGGATTGCGGCATTTCCAACAGCGGGCGGCGCCGGGGTGGTCCCGGGCGTGCTGCTGGCTGTGTCGGAAGAATGGAAGCTGAGCGAACAGAAACTGCTGAGCGGACTCTTTGTTGCGTCAGCGGTCGGGAAAATCATCGCCGAAAACGCGACGCTTTCTGCCGCTGCTGGGGGGTGTCAGGCAGAGGTCGGCGCCGCCGTGATGATGGCTACCGCGGCCTTAACGGAAATGAGAGGCGGCACACCGGAGGAGTGCTTTCATGCATCCGCTATCGCAGGGAAAAGCTATCTGGGCCTTGTGTGCGACCCTCTTGGAGGACTCGTCGCCGTCCCGTGTATCAAACGCAACATGCTGGGCGCATCAACATCTTTCGCGGCATCGGACGCGGCACTCGCGGGAGTCGAAAGCTTTATTCCATTCGATGAGGTCGTCCAGGCTATGAAAAATATTGCAAAAATTATGTCTCCAAAGCTGCGTGAAACCGCGCTCGGCGGACTGGCGGTCACAAAAACGGGCCTCACGATAAGAAAAAAACTTGGTCTTCCCCCTTTGAAGCCGACGGAAATCGATTAGCCGCCATAGAGTCTAAATTATCTCCAATGTTTCGAATCGGCGTTCTCGCCTCCACCAAAGGAACAGATCTTCAGGCCATAATGGATGAAATGAAAGCCGGAAAGATGACGGGAGTTGAACTCGCCGTGGTCCTGAGCAACAAAGAGAAAGCGTACGTTCTTGAGCGTGCCCGGTCACAGGGTTACACTGCGATTTTTGTTGATCCGAAAGGAAAAACAAAAGAGGAGTACGACGAGGAACTCGCTCGCCTGCTGAAAGAAAACAGTGTGGAC
>DATDOI010000015.1:0-4651 GCA_035293325.1 Candidatus Altimarinota bacterium | reverse complement strand
GTTCTTCAGCCGACCCCGTCTTACCCGACCCACGCATCTATGGAATCTTTCTCCGCAGGGGCCGAACCGATAACGTACAAACTTGACCCGGAAAATGGATGGCAACCGGATCTGGCGCATATGGAAGAGCAGATCAAAACGCATCCGGAAGTGACCGCTCTACTGATTATCAATCCCAACAATCCGACAGGCGCCGTTTACAGTCGCGAAACTCTGGAATCTATTGTGAAACTTGCGGAGCAGTACGGGTTGATGATTATTTCTGATGAGGTGTATTTCCGCATGGTGTATAACGGGCACAAATTTGAGCAGATTACCGAGATTGCGCAGGGGCGGGTACCTTTGATGGTGATGCGCGGTTTATCCAAAGATGTTCCATGGCCTGGCGGTCGCTGCGGCTGGATTGAGTTCCATAACGTTGAACTGGACGCCGATTTCCGGGCGTACGCAGAAGCCGTGAAGAAGCGCATTCTGATGGAGGTTTGTTCCGTGAGTCTGCCCCAGTTTATTTTGCCCGCGATTTACGACCATCCGGATTTTGAAAAGTGGAATCAGGAGTATAACCGCGAGCTTGAGTCGAACGGGAACTACATCGCCGACGTCTTAAGTGCAACGAAGGGAATGAAAGTGAACCGTACGAACGGCGCGTTCTATATGATGCCTCTTTTTGGAGATGGAGTTTTGAACGGCAAACAGACCCTGAAGATCGAAAACGAGGCGGCCAGGAAATATATTGAAGAGCAGGTTGCCCGCCCGGATATGCCGTTCGACCAAAGGTTCACTTATTATTTGTTGGCCGCTACCGGCATCTGCGTTGTTCCGGCCAGTGGCTTCTTCAGCCCGTATTATGGCTTCCGCTTAACCACTTTGGATCGCGATGAAAAGCGCAGGAAAGATACCTACGCGCGCTTATCGAAAGCGATTGAGGAGTATATTGCCTCGGCGTAATTACCCCAGCGATTTTCTTATCTCCGCCGCACTCAACGCATCATCCGAAAAATCTTCGTTGAGGTGGAGTTTGTGGTAGATGTTGGAGGCCAGATTGCGGTGTATGAAATGGTGTGGCTTTTCCGGGCCGATTTGTATGTTCAGAATGTTTTCAATTTCATTGATGTCTTTGTGGAGAATTTTGAACGCCGGATATTTTTTTGCCAGGTGATCGAGATTTTCGCGGTTCAGATAGTGGCCGGCGTGCTTGAAGTCTTCTCTGATGTACGGGCAGAACTTTTCGATCATTTTCAGGATGCCAAGTTCTTTAGCTCTCTTGAGCGCCCGGCCGGAGCCGATCAATTCCGGCGGGATACCCAGTGAGTAGAGTGAACCGGTGAATTTTATGGCCCGTGGAAGTTTCACTTTGCCGATGCCGCGTGAATAACCGAAAAGTCCCACGTGCTGAACACGCTCACGGTGGCTGGGGAGTTTCCCCGCTACTTCATTGATAATATCGGCCGCGGCTTCGACCGTTGGCTTGTAGAGTTTTTGCGCTTCACGATTGAATGCCATAATGGCCTGAGCTTCGCTTTTTGAAGCCTTTACGTATGACGCGCGGTTTTTTGGGATCTCCGTGTTGAGCGTTTTGATCGCTTTTTTTACGGTGTCCAAATCGTAGTCGTAGCGGAATGCGCTCTGGACGGTGAGTGACGCAACGCCACGATACTCATCTATAGCCGGTTCAATATTTTCCGGATTGATGCCTCCGCGGAAAGGCAGGCAGCCCCCTCCAACCCACGGATACATCTCGATTCCATTCTCTTTTCCGAAATCGTGGTAGTGGCTGATGGCAAGTTTTACCGCAAGTTTGGCCGGAAGGAATCCGCCGTTCATGGCCGTGTCGCTGCGGGCCGTGAAGACGCGCATGTAGTCTGGTTTGAACTTGTACTCTTTTTCCAGGAAGCGTGTATACCCCTCAAGAATGTCTTTGCAGTTATGCATGACTTCGAACTCCTCAAACAAAGGAATCACGTCTATCATTTTCACGTCCGTCTTCGTTTCAAAAATATCTTCCGTAACCCTGGCGATTTTTTTAAAAGTTTTCTGAAGATAGATCAGCTGGACGTCGCTGGTGGTCATGGGAAGAATCACCTCGAAGAGTGGGGGAGAGTGGAATCCGTACGTTTTGGCCGCTTTCTCCGCAGAGAGAATGTTCATGAATGCACGCGGCAGCTTGTGGCTGGACTCGATCCAGATGTTTGGAAGCCGGAACGTCAGAAATTTATCGCGCCCAAGCTGCACTTTTTTGAAATAGTCGTGGTATTCGGTATAGAGGCGATCAATGACGGCCTCGTCCACAAATTTTCCTTCCCAGTCCCACATGTACTCTTCCACACCGAGCTCTTTAAAGCACCGGTAGCACTCTTCTATTTCGTCTTTGGCATGGATAAAGCGTTCACCCAGAAAGTAGACCGGACATGCGTTGTCCGGATGCTGGGTTGCCATTGTTGCTGGAATTTTTCTCAATGTTTTCGGTATATCTTTTCGATGGTCGGGCGATACGAGAGAATGGTCGGGGTGACAGGATTTGAACCTGCGGCCTCATGACCCCCAGCCATGCGCGCTAGCCAACTGCGCCACACCCCGATAGCGTAAATTTCCCTCTGCAGGCTCGATTCTGACAGCGGTTCTGCAAGAAGTCAAAGGACGAAGAGATAATCCACCGCAGCCGGAAACCGTCGTTTTATTTGATCTCCGTCCTGTTGTCAATTTGTCTTCAGTCCAGCGTTTTCATCCGCGCCGTCATCAGTTCGCCGTCGCGATAGCAGATCTCCACAAAAGATTTCTGTTTCTGCCGGTTGCTGCGGATATCCACCTCGTTTCTCCACGTATCCGTGACGAATATTTTTCGGTGTTGCCTTTCCGTATCCGTGAGAACATGTGCGTGTCCAAGGACGATGATTTTTTTATCCGGGTGCGCCTGTAAAACTTCGTCCGCCCGGTCGTTCACGAACATTTCATCATCAACATATTCGAAGCCGTATTTCATCGTATGTTTTATGAATTTTCCGTATGGCACCCGTCGCGTGGGGTCCCAGAAACGTAGAATGGGGTTCAGGATGATCGATTTGAGAGCAAGATCCCGCACCACCCGTTTGCTCTCCCGCCCGAACTTTTTATTTTTCTTCAGAACGAGCGGCTTTGGAACCTGGCGCTCCTCTTCCGGGAATGTGTGTTTCAGCTTCACGAGATGAGAAGAGACGGCATGTGAACCCCATGGCAGGTTCAGTATTTTTTGTCCTCTGTATTCGATAAAAGGGTTTTTTGTGTCATGAATGAAGAAGGGGTCCTGCAAATGGCCGTGTTCGGCGTGGATGTCCGCGTTGCTGTAAGAATAATCAAACGTGATCGTGCCTCCAAGCTCCTTCTGGAGACGTTTTTGCAGCGCCGGCCAGGCCAGGTCGGCATCGTGATTGCCGATCACAAAATGAACGATGTGGTTTGGTGCCTGAAGGAATTTTTTGAGGGCCGCGAATATTTTCGGGTGCGCCATGAAAACCTCCTCCAGTTTCCAGAGGGAGATCTCTTCCGTGATATAGCGCGTGTAATCTCCTTTGTAGGCCATTTTCAGGAAGTCGAAAATATCCCCGTTTAACACGAGCGTCAGTTTGTCGCCGGGGTTTGAAGACTGGATGTTATCAAGAAAATCTACAACGGCATCATCATCGGAAAAATCGTCGGTGATGTCGCCGCGCCCCATCTCGATATCGCTCACGATAAAGATTTTTTCGTCCATGGTGTTTTTTGACCGGCAAAAGCTGCCGGGAGAGCCTGTTATATGCTTTTTATGCCTTTTTGACAACTACAACGTTCTGCACTTTTTCCATCTCCGGATAGTAATGATCGCCGATCATGAAGCCCGTTGAAGGCCCTCCGTCCAGATTTACCACGGAATGAAGTTCCATTCCCGCCAGACCGGGAGTCTCTTTTAACAGATGGGCCAGTTCATAGAGCGATATCGTGTTGTCCGTGTTGAGCAGGCTTTGTTTCATCACTATAAGAACCAGGTTTCCCTTGTTGTCTATCCCCAGGGCCGTGCGGCTGGCTTTTTCATTGCTGTCTCCCGTGAGGGGGATATTTCCGTTTTCATCAATGAGTACGGGTCCGTTCTGGATGGCAAATCTGAGATTTTTAGCATCAATGTTTTTGCTTTCACTGAAGAATCGGGCCTTTCCGGATTTGTCGATTGCAATAATTCCGTCCAGCAGATCCGCGCCGGAGAGTTTTCTTAATACTTTGCCCCTGCTGACCAGCAGTCCCGTTGGTTTAAAATCTTCCGTATAGAAACCGCCGTTGAACGTCAGCATTGCTTTGTTTTCTTCATGAATCTCCCGGATGGTTTTGGCCGATTCAGGGCTGCCGTTTTCGTACACAGAAAATGAGAAAAATTCAGGATCTATCGTGATGATCGCCAGGTTTTTCCCGGATACGGCGAGCGTGACCATGGAAAGGCCTTCCTCAATCTTCTCAGAACCGGTTTCCGGCACGTTTTCGCTTACGGTTTTTGTCTCGTCCGGGTTGCCTAAAATGGCTTCTGTCCGGCATCCGGCGGCAGAAAATGCAGTCAGCAAAATAACCAGTGCGAGAGAAATATTGGTTTTCATGCGCAGATAGAGTAATCTTAACGCCCGGATACAGCAAGTTACAATACGACAGCCTC
>DATDOI010000014.1:0-4947 GCA_035293325.1 Candidatus Altimarinota bacterium | reverse complement strand
CTTCGGCTCTGAAGCATCTGTTTCCACGGAAAGCGTGGCGGGCTGCATCGGAAAACGGGAGCGAATTTTGGCGCGAATCTCCTTCCGTCCTTCCGGCAATTTTTCCGCAACGAACGAAAGAGTATGAGCTTCCAGCACCTGTTTCTGAAGATCTTTATCCTTTCCAACGATGAGAGCGTTTCTGGACCTGTCTATGGACACAACGTACCAGGGAAGCCCTTCCCCTTCACCCTTCATGCCGCCTATTCCGAGTCCTTTTCTCTGACCGATGGTATAGTTCGGCAGGCCCATGTGCTCACCGATAGTCTGCCCTTCAGTCGTTATGATCGGACCATGTTCAAATGAGTCGCCGGCAAGATGCCTTTTCAAAAAAGGCCCGTGCGTGGCTTCGGGGAAAAAACAGAGATTCTGACTTTCCTTCTGCTCGTTTATCTCACCGATACCGAACTTTTCCGCCAGTTTGCGAACCTCAGTCTTTGAGTATTCACCAATCGGGAACAGTATGTGACGAAGTTTTTCCTGTGTGAGCGTATACAGAAAGTAGCTCTGATCTTTTTGAGCATCTTTTGCCGTCCATAATTCGTATCGTTCGCTGGAATCCGGTTCTGTGACCGTTACCTTACGGGCGTAGTGTCCGGTGGCCACATAATCGGCTCCGAGCTCGCGCATTTTTTCCAGAAAAAGCCCGAACTTCACGCTCCTGTTACATTCAATGCACGGATTGGGCGTAATGCCGTTCCGGTACCCTTCAATAAAATAGTCCACAACCTCTGTCTTGAAACTCTCCTCAAAATTCAGCACGTAAAAAGGGATGCCTATTTTTTGCGCCACCCGCCGGGTCTTTGCCAATCCTTCGAGCGTGCAGCATTTATTTTGCGGAAATTTTATCTGCTCTTCATCAGAAAATACTGTCGGGTCCGTCCAGAAACGCAGATGAATCCCAATGACCTCATAGCCCATTTCTTTCAGCAGACAGGCCGTGACGGAAGAGTCTACACCGCCCGACATGCCCACCAGAACCTTTTTCCCGCTTTCTTGTGACTTTTGTGACATAGTGAATTTGACTGTACCAAAAATTTATGCCATACTTTGGCATCTCCGGCAAGATGACATAATTTATCATCTATGCGCTCAAAAGAACTTCTTCTTCAACTGGAACAGGATCATGGACTCGATGTGAAGGGTGTAGCTGCCGATGTCCGGCGCTATCTGCCCGATTTCAGCGAACGCAAATTCATGAAAGCTTTTCATTTTGCGGCGGAGGCGCACGATGGGCAGCTCCGGAAGGATGGCAAGCCTTACATTACCCATCCGTTTGAAACGGTCCGGATTCTCGCTTCCATGCATGTGGATGAAGATACGCTTATTGCAGCGCTTCTCCATGATGTTCCGGAAGACACGCCTCACAGCATCAATGAGATTGAAATAAAGTTCGGCAAAAGAGTTGCGTACCTTGTAGACGGCATTACAAAGCTTGCGAAAGTGCACTACCAGCATGATATGGCCAAGCGACAGATCGAATCTCTCAAAAAACTTTTCATCCATACCGCCAAAGATCCCCGCATTATTCTGATAAAACTTGCCGACCGTCTCCACAACATGCGTACGCTCCATCACATAGACAAGCCGGAAAAGCAGGTCCGAATTGCGCGCGAAACGCTTGAAATTTTTGTACCGATCGCCAACCTTCTTGGCATTGAGGAGCTCAAATCTGAGCTTGAGGATCTCTGCTTCCGCGCACTCAATCCTGAAGACTATGAGCTCCTCGCTGACCGCATGAAACTGAACCGGCAGCGCAACAACGAGGTGATGGAGGATACGGTCCAGCTCGTTGAAAAGGAGTTGAAAAAACATCAGATACCCGCGACCGTTTATGGGCGCTACCGCAATCTTTACGGCATCTATAAACGCGTTACCGGTGAGATGAACCGGCTGTCGGAATTCGACAATCTTATCACTCTCAGACTGCTGGTGAACGACAAGAACGATTGTTACGCGGCACTTGGCGTTCTCCACGCGCTCTTTAA
This sequence comes from Candidatus Altimarinota bacterium, assembly GCA_035293325.1. Taxonomy (GTDB): domain Bacteria; phylum Patescibacteriota; class Gracilibacteria; order UBA1369; family UBA1369; genus DATDOI01. The sequence goes on along the minus strand of DATDOI010000014.1, from coordinate 2,920 downwards.
ACCCAAACCATCCAAGTTTAAGGATTATATCGCCGTTCCTAAAAAAAACGGTTATCAGAGCCTTCATACGACTGTTTTCGGCATCAACGGCATAACGACCGAGTTTCAAGTGAGGACGCATAAAATGCACCTGGAAGCGGAGTTCGGCATAGCGGCAAAGTATTTCCATGCGTCTTCCAAGGAAAAAAATGCGAACCTGGAAGAGGATAAACGCGCAGGCTGGGCTCAAAAAATTCTCAATATTCAGAAGCTGGAAGCACAGGAACAGAATCCTGATTTCATCGAGGAGCTCAAACTCGATATTCTGCACGACCGCATTTTCGTTTTCACGCCCAAAGGTGATTCAATTGATTTGCCAAAGGACGCAACCTGCATAGATTTTGCCTACGAAATTCACAGCGAAGTCGGACACCGCGCCCTGAAGGCCGAGGTGAACGGCGAAATTGTTCCACTCACCACAAGGCTGAACAACGGCGACACGGTGAATATTGTGACATCGGATGTGCCCAAAGGTCCAAGCCGCGCATGGCTGGAATTTGTAAAAACGAACACCGCCAGGAATAATATTCTGAACTATTTCAGAAAAACCTCGGAGGAGGAGAAACTTTCCACCGGGCGTTCTCTCCTTCAGAAAGAGCTGGACCGGGCCGGACTGGGGCTGGTCGACAATATTTCCCAGAAAAAAATAAGGGCCTACTGTTCCGTCAACCTCCAATGCAAGAGCTTTGACGATATTCTCATCGCCATCGGTGAGGGCACCCTGAGGCCCGTTGATTTCGTCAGCTCCGTTTTCGACGCCACCGTAAAAATCAAGCGGATGTCTTCAATCGTGCCCGTTTCCGACAAAACTGAGAGTGAAAAAAAACAGATTAAAGTCACGCTCCGAATCGTGAGTGATGATGCGGTGGGACAACTCAAAAAAATCCTCAATGTTCTTTCCGAGATGCGCGTTAACGCGTCGCGTACTCTGGCGTATCTTACTTTCTGGAAGGGAGATTTTATTTGCAAGACGACGGTCGTCGTAGAAAATTTTTCAGAGGTTTCCACCATCTGCGAACATATGGAACAGATCGTCGGCGTTCGACGGGTAGAGCGGCTTTTCTGGCAGAGAAAGGTTCTGTTTTTCATCGGCAGTTCACTCACCTTCGGTATCTGGGCCGCCCACCCGTACCTTCTTCACTACTTTGCGACCCATCTGGTAAACTGGCCTGATCCGCTCATTTCCGGCGCTTTTCTGTATGCCGGGATTTTTATGCTCTTCATGATGGTTTTCATGCTCAAGAGTCTCACCCAGCGGAGCTTTCCAGAGCTCCGTGAAACCAGCGCATTCTGGGGACTCATGTACCTGCTCAGTACTTTTGCGCTTATCACTCTTTTTGCGGAAATTTACTTTTTCAAGCTTACCTTCAACTGGGTCTTCGTTTTGGGATTAATTCTCTTGATTTTTGCCTATCTTACCGCTGAATATATAAACTACCGGGAGCGTATATAATTCAGCAGTTCAGCATGAAATTCTCGACTCGTTCTGTAGGCTATGCGGCCGGTCTTCTGGCATCTTTTTTTTGGGGAATCCATTCGGTCATCATACGTCATCTGACCCAGCAGGGCGTTGACCCGAATCTGATTGCGGGCCTGCGTCTCTACATCGGCGCCGCGACGATATTCGTTATCCTCATGCTTCAGCGGGTTACGCGGCGCGGAAAGGAGAAAAAAACTGCTCCTTTCACATTCCACCCGCTTTTTATCCTCGCAGCACTGAGCCTTGGAATTAATTTCCTTCTTTTCCAGACCGGTCTGCAATATACGCTCGCCTCGGATGCGAACCTCATTCAAAATTTTTCCCCGGTTGCGGTGCTGATTATGAGCAGCATTTTCCTGAGACACCGCATTCGCGAGATAGCACCCAACACAAAATACTGGATGAGCATTTTCCAGATCGTGCTGGTGGGGTCTATAGGGGCATCCCTTGTGCTCATCACCGACGTTAACAATGCCATTGTTCCGAGCCAGCAGAAACTTCAGGGTGATGTCATGGCGTTTGTCGGCATGCTGTTTTTCTCACTCTTTGTGATCTTCAGCAGCGAATTCTCCAAAATTCAGCCCAAAATATCGAGTCTCTGGACAACAATGCTGACGCTGGCCGTCGCCGCACTTCCCGTCTCGTTGCTGGTTCCTTTCAGGGATCTGCCCGGCCTCACGGCGGATCAGTGGTATTTTATTGTCTTTATCGGCATATTCAGTACGGGCGTTGCGTACTGGTTATGGATCATCGCGTCTAAACGGCTCAATGTCGTACCACTCACATTGAATCTCGTGTACATCGGCATTATTACGGTCCTGACAGAGGTTTTCTTTCTGGATCTGCTTCTGGACTGGAAAATCGTCCTCGGAGGAGCACTGATGATTGCCGCTTCCGTGCTGGCAGAAATAACCAATGAGAAAGCCAGAAAGTATTCGAAAAGCTTGACAAAAGTACATTAAGTTCTTAGATTAGTGGCCCATAACTTAGCCTATGAGAGGGTTGCTTCACACAGAAGGCGAGATAGTTACTACGGGTACTGAACGTTTACGCGTCGAAGTGAAATCGACCATACCCGGCGAATTGCATATGCATTATGCGGCACCCATCATTCAGTGTGCCACGGGAAGAATACGCAATCAGGTAGAAAAAACTCTGCGAAGCGGACGCAGTCCGCAAGAAAAGAAAAAGTTCCCTTATGGGGGTATCCAGTCGGGAGGAGCCATGGTGACAACAGGCAGCCGGGCGCCCGTGCGGCCCCGCTACATCAGTTCTCAAGCAATGCCCGCTTATCCCTCGAGCTCCACTCGGCTCTCTCTGTCAGGTGGAGGCGGCGGGAGTGACGATGGCAATGGCAGCGATGGACCTCCGGAAAAAAAAGAGCTTGAACTCTATCCGCCT
>DATDOI010000013.1:0-3208 GCA_035293325.1 Candidatus Altimarinota bacterium | reverse complement strand
GGTTGCGTCGGAGCCTCCGGTTTGGGCGCCGCAGGAGCCGCTGGTTTCGCGGCTGGTTTTGCCGGAGCCGCGGGCTTTACCGTCGGTTTCTTGAATTCCGGATAATGTAACACCCACGTCAGCTTATCCACTTTCTTCAAGATGTTCGCTTCCTCGAGTTCATCGATTACTTTTTTGGTCAGGTCTTCCGCTTCAAGATATTTGAACTTGATCTTATTCAATTCCAGAAACGCCATCACCCCGTAATGCAAATCTCGGAAGAACACATTCGAGAGATGATAGAGATGATACTTCACCTTCAGGAATTTCAGAAAGTCTGTTTGCTTATCGGTAAATAACTTAAGATGCTCGAGCATGGCTGCTCCCGAGAAATGTTAGATGATTTCCTGTACTGTCATGGTATCAAAGATGACATTCAAATGACGCTGGAGCTTACCCAGCGGTTTACGGATGGTACAACTGCCGAAGAGATAACAGCTCGCGGGACCGTCCGTGTAGCATTCCGCGACCATCGGGCGTTCCTCTTCGATCTTTCGAATCACAATCGACACCGTAAGCTCGCTCGGCTTTTTCGCGAGGGCATATCCGCCGCGCACCCCTTGAAGAGATTTTACAATGCCGCTCTTTGCGAGCTTTTGCATCACCTTGGCTAATAAATCGTATGGGATCCCATACTCGTTCGCCAATTCTTTCGCGGTGAACACCTGTCCCACCGGTTTCATCGCCATGTGACGAAGGGCTATCAGCCCGTACTCGACTTTTTTCGAAAGCTGTAACATATATCCGACTCCAAGAGTCCTATATCCCCACAAAAAAATATGGCTAAAGAGCCAAAAATTAAGACATAGTGACGATTACTGATGTGCCCCTGTCTATTGGTAATATACCGCTTTTTTGCCTCCTGAGTCAAGAAAAAAATAGGAACAATTCTCAGAATACATATCGTATAATTCGTTGATAGCTCAGGGCTTTTTCTCTACCTTAATTCACCCTATGGTAGTCGTACAAACAGAACAACTCAGCAAAGTCTATCGTTCCGGTTTAATTCGAAGGTCTGAAGTTACAGCCCTGCGCGATGTTACAGTAGAGGTGAACTCCGGTGAAATTTTCGGTTTACTCGGACCAAACGGAGCCGGTAAAACATCGCTTGTTAAAATACTGCTTTCCGTTTCCTTCCCTTCATCTGGCAGTGCAACAGTCTTTAATGAACCGTTAGGTTCGCTCTCTATACGAAAACGAAGCGGCTACCTCCCGGAAAACCATCGCTATCCTACCTTCCTCTCAGGGCTCGAAACGCTGATGATGTTCGGAAGAATCCACGGCCTCGAATCGCGAGCATTAAAAGACAGGGCACTCGCACTCCTTCAGACAGTTGGACTCAAAGACTGGGCGAACCACAAAATAAAAAAATATTCGAAGGGAATGCTACAGCGTTTGGGATTGGCGCAGGCATTATTGAATGAACCGGACGTACTTTTCCTCGACGAGCCAACCGACGGCGTTGACCCCATGGGAAGAAAAGAAATTCGCGATCTCCTGAGAGAGTTACGAAACCGCGGGACGACAATTTTCCTCAATTCTCATATTTTGTCTGAAGTCGAACTCATCTGCGACCGCGTGGCGATTCTGAACAAAGGACAGGTCATTAAAGTCGGGACCGTAGATGCTATTACAAAAAAACAAGATGAATATGAGTTCCATCTTACAAAACATGTTACTAAAGCACTTTGTGAAAAATTAAAGAAAATCCTGCCGGGTATTCAACGAGAGGGAAAACTACTTCGGGTTGTAGCGAAAAATAATAAAGAAATGAATACTGTGATCGATTTCCTCAGAGCAAAAAATATTCTCATACAATCCATTACATACCGAAAATCAACATTAGAAGAATCGTTTATCGAACTGATCAAGGCGGAACAGGCATGAGAGCTGAGTTAGGCGTTTTTCGTTATACGATGTTAGAGGCTGTCCGAAAGGGGACGCTGATCGCCTATTTCATCATAGGCACTCTTATTATACTGGTCTTTGCCGTAGGTATTCGTCTTTCCCCGGACGATGCTGTCACGATAGAGTTTTTCGGTACGAAAATGGGTGTTCGGGAAATTCAGGGGATGAATGCTCCCGACTTTTGGCTGTTGCAGTTATACAGCAACGCGTCGGGGGCAATCATGCTGTTTGGATTATTCGGGACTGCGGGCTTAATCCCTTCTTTCCTCGACAAAGGTACGGCAGAACTTTTTCTCAGCAAGCCGCTCAGCAGAACAAACCTTTTTATTTCACGGTTCTTAGGAGCGTTAGGAGGAATCTCAGCCAACATTATTTTTTATACGGTTGGGATGTGGCTGGTCTTCGGCATCAAGCTTGGTGTGTGGAGTTGGGGATTTCTCGCGTCGGCTTTTTTTACATCCTATATGTTTGCTTGCTTTTACTCTATAGCCGTCCTCTCGGGGATTATTACGCAAAGCACAGGTGTTGCAATCATCATGGGCTTTGCATTCAGCCTACTTTCCGGTATGCTTGAAACCCGTGAATTCATCTTATTTAGAATATGGGATAACCCTGTCTACCATAAAGCTCTCGATGTCTTGTATTACATGACTCCCCAATTAGACGCTATGAAAAATAGCGCTGGAACCCTCATAGGCAAGCTAAATAACCCTGCTATGCGACAAATGACAAATATTCCGGAACAATTTACGTTCCTCCCCTACCTCTACTCTACACTTTCGGCGGGCGCATTATATGCGCTTTCCATTCTGTACTTCAAGCGAAAAGATTATTGAGTCGTTCTGAAACTTCACGCGTCGCCCGGTTGTTCAAGACAACAGCCCACGCTTGTTTATTGCTCTATTTCTCAGTATTTTTCATACGTACTTAGGAGCACAGTATCAATGAATATCGGCATTACCTGTTACCCCACATACGGCGGAAGCGGCGTTGTCGCCACGGAACTTGGCAAAGCGCTGGCTGAGCGGGGTCACTCGATCCATTTTATCAGTTACGCCATGCCCATGCGCCTCAACGGCTACATGGGCAATATCTTCTACCACGAAGTGGAAATCTCGAATTATCCCTTGTTCGACTTCCCGATGTACACGCTTGCTCTTGCGAGCCAGATGTACGAAGTCGCAAAATACGAAAAGCTCGATATCCTCCACTGCCATTACGCCATCCCCCACGCGACCAGCGCCTACCTCGCGAAAGAGAT
>DATDOI010000012.1:0-3166 GCA_035293325.1 Candidatus Altimarinota bacterium | reverse complement strand
CATCAACAATGGAGAGTACGGAGGGAACATCTGATGAACCGGATGCTGAAGTTGTTGAGCTGCCACCGGTTGACGGGTTCAGCGTTTTTGAGAGCGAAAGCCTTGGCTTCAGCATGCAGTATCCAAAAAAATGGTTTTTTTCCGGGTCTGCAAGCACCGAAGCGGGCGTTGTTCGTCACTACGATTTTGGAGGCAAGGCTGCGACAAGTGATTCCCAGGAGGTGGAGGTTGCCGGTGTCGTGGCCCTTGATCTTCTTTCCTCCGGAATGCCCTCCGGAACAAGCGTCAGCGCGGACGGAAAAAGTTTTATTAAGGTTACGTCAGGCGACGACGTTCAGTACTTTTATCAGGGGCAAAACGGAAGGGTCTACAGGGTTGCCGGGCCGTCGAGCCAGGATACAACATTGCTGCAAATGGCAGCCAGCATTCAGGAGGAGTAGAGCAGGCCTTCGATTTTTTAGTGTTTGACAATGTGATATTGGCACTCTATTATTATGAGTGCCAGATTATTCAGGCATTGCTCATCCTAAAGCGGAATTTAATGCAACATCATAAAGCTGAAGTCAGTAAAGTCCAAATGTGTAGCACTTCTTCTGATGAGCAGTTTTCTATGATAGAATAGCCTGAAGTAATAAATTAATGCTTTTATCCCTTAGGCCGAAGGCTCCATGCCAGACAACCGATTCGAAAAATTCACGAAGGAAGCCAAGCAGGCGCTTGTTGTTGCTCAGGAAAAAGCGAGGGAATCGAAACTGAACTATGTTGGAACGGAACATCTTCTCATTGGCATTCTCAGCCAGCCAAACTCACTTGGCGCTGCGATTCTGATGAATTTCGGCGTCTCGCTGGAAAATGTTCATCTGGTGCTCAAGACTGTCGGACGCATGAACCCTGTGCCCACAACGTCACAGAAAGGTTGGGGAGGGTTAAGCGGTTTTGCGAAAAAGGTTATTGAAGGCGCTGCACTTTCTGCCCATCAGTTCCATCACAACTATGTGGGAACGGAGCATCTGCTTTTTGCGCTCGTAAACCAGGAAAATACAGCGGCAACCGTGATACTGGAAAATATGAAGGTGAACCCGGTGGATATTAAGGAACAGATCGTTCAGGCTTTTGAGAAGGGCAAGGAGGCCGGCAAATCTCCCTCTCCTGATGCCCTTGCATCCGGAATGAATCCGATTGAGTTCTTTCTCAGCGGACTGCACGGCGTACTTGTGGGCAATATGCAGCAGAATATGAACAACCAGGAAAAAGAGAAATACAAGCAGGCACAGAAGGGCGAAGACAAGGATGATAAAACTCCCAAGACACCCGCGCTCAACTATTTCACGACAGATCTTACGGGTGAGGCGCGAAAGAATAAATTGAGTCCCGTGATAGGGCGACAAAAAGAGATTGAAAGGACGATCAGCATCTTATGCCGGAAAACAAAAAACAATCCCGTGCTTATTGGAGAACCCGGTGTCGGTAAAACGGCTATCGTTGAAGGGCTCGCCCAGTCCATTGTGACGGAGCAGGTTCCCGACGCAATGCTGGATAAGAAGATTCTTTCGCTCTCCATGACATCGGTGGTCGCGGGAACGAAATATCGCGGTGAGTTTGAAGAACGCATAAAACAGATTATTGATGAAGCAGCGTCATTGCCGAACGTGATTCTGTTTATTGATGAGCTCCACAGTGTTATCGGAGCAGGATCGGCCGAAGGAAGTCTGGATGCGGCAAATATCCTGAAGCCCGCTCTGTCCCGCGGTAGAGTTCAGGTGATTGGCGCGACAACCACAACCGAGTACCGCAAATATATTGAGGCGGACTCCGCGCTGGAAAGGCGTTTTCAGCCCGTCATGATTGCCGAGCCGAACGAGCAGGATACGCTCGCCATTATGAAAGGGCTTCGCTCGAGTTTTGAGGAACACCACAATCTTGTGATAACTGACGATGCGCTGGAGGCCGCCACAACGCTTGCAAAACGGTACATTAATGACCGGTTTCTGCCGGATAAGGCCATCGATATGCTTGATGAGGCCTGTTCCAACAAACGTATCAGGAGCAAGGGGCATCTGGATAAAGTCCGCAAGCTCCAGAAGGAGCTGAGCAAAATTATCAAGCAGAAGGAGGAGTCCGTATCGAACCAGAACTACGAGTTTGCCGCCGAGCTGCGCAACCGCGAGCTTGAACTGCTGAAAGATATTGAGGCCAGCAAACAGATAAAGATCCCCCGTGAACAGCGTGAGACGATCGACGCGGAAGAGGTGGCGCGTGTTGTTTCCAACGTGACGGGAATTCCCGTCACGAGACTTGTTGCGGAGGATATTGAAAAATTAAGAGATCTCGATAAGACTTTAAAAAAGAGAATCGTCGGTCAGAATGAGGCTGTTGAGGCTGTCGCAAAGGCGATCCAGCGTTCGCGCGCGGGATTCGCAGACCAGCGCAGGCCGGTCGGCTCGTTCATTTTCATGGGTCCCACGGGCGTGGGCAAGACAGAACTCGTCCGCGCGCTCGCCCAGGAGGTTTACAACGACCGCGACGCGCTCATTAAAATAGATATGAGCGAATTCATGGAGCGCCACAACACTTCGCGTCTTGTCGGTGCGACCGCAGGTTACATCGGCTACGAGGACGGCGGCCAACTGACGGAATCTGTCAGACGGAAACCATACGCCGTCGTGCTGTTCGATGAGATTGAAAAGGCGCATCCGGATGTGTTCAACCTGCTCCTCCAGATTCTGGAGGACGGCGAGCTCACCGACAGCAAGGGGCGCCGCGTGGACTTCCGCAACACCATCATCGTCATGACATCGAACATCGGCGCAAAACGCTTAACAGAGCGCGCGGCGCCCATCGGTTTCCAGGTTGCTTCAGAAGAACTTGCGCGCGCTGAGCAGGATTACAACGTGATGCGCGACGACGTGCTTTCGGAACTGAAGAACCATTTCCGTCCGGAGTTCATCAATCGCATAGATAAAACGATCGTCTTCAGACCTTTGAGACATGAAGACATTCAGGAGATTGTAAAACTCCATATCGGTCATCTCCAGGAACGGCTCAATAAAAAGAGATTGAAGCTTGTTCTTACACCCGGCGGTCTTGAAATACTGGCAAAGTTAAGTTTTGATCCTCAGTACGGAGCACGACCTGTTCGCAGGAAGGTCCAGGAACTCATCGAAGA
>DATDOI010000011.1:0-3795 GCA_035293325.1 Candidatus Altimarinota bacterium | reverse complement strand
AAAAGAATCGCCTGCGTCAAAAAAATTCTCGGTATAGACAAACTCCTTCCTGTTGCCGATTACTGCAAAGGGGAAGACGGCGACTGCGCGGAAACCTACACGTTAAAAATTCACAACCTCATCAAATTCCGCTTCTACGATCTGGAAGAAAGGATCGAAGACTGGTACAGGGATGGGAAAATGACGCTTGATGAAACGGTAAATTTTGTCGTGATGATTGCGGAGTCAAAAATTGCCTTCAATGAAGCCTCGAACAAAACCGCCCGAAAGGCGATCATCATAAACGTGATGCACAAATGGAACGAAGTCATTGAAGGTATCAGTCAATAACACTCATTCACACATGCTGCAAAAAAAATTCATGGTCGCGGCTGCGCTCGCATTAATGGCCCTGAGCGGCTGCCAGCAAAACCAGGCGCCTGCACAGACGACAACATCAGAAATGACCCGGGAAACAAAAGCAGAGGAATTAATACTTCAGGAATCATCGGTGGAAACGGATTCAAATCTTGAAAATGCGCTGAAAGAGCTTGATCTTGTCGAATAGCATGGATATCTACCAGCGGGCCGCTGAAAAAATCACGAAAATCGAAAATGAGCTTAAAAAGCTCGGGCGATGGCAGGCCACGCCGCTCCCTGCAGAAAAATTTGAAAATATGGGGGCTTTCGGAATAAATACGATGGCATTGGAACAGTGGCTGCAGTTTGTGCTGATTCCGAGAGTAAACGATATCGTACAAACCCGCGGGGATTTCCCGAAGGGAAGCGCCGTTGGAGTATACGCGATCAGAAACCTGGACGGTGATCCGGAAGCGGAGGGGCTCCTCCAGCTCCTGATCGAGTTTGATGCGCTCTTCAACTAGATTTGTACGCTGAAACTTGTATATCGCCTCAAAGATGGGTAATTTTCCGGTATGGACTTTTTTTCGATGGCTCTGACCGTTGCGGGACTCGTATTTTTCGAGACGATCTGCAGTATAGATAACGCCATCATCAACGCGGAAGTACTGGGCACAATGTCGGCGAGGGCCAGGCGCTGGTTTCTCTTTTGGGGTCTGCTGGCTGCTGTTTTTCTTATTCGCGGCCTGTTGCCCTGGATGATCGTGTGGGCGGTAAACCCGGGGATGGGTCCCGTCGGAGCGCTGACCTCCACATTCAGCAATGATCCGGGCGTGATAGCATCCATAAAAGAATCAGCCCCCCTGCTGCTTCTGGGTGGTGGAGTTTTCCTGATCCTTCTTTTTTTCCATTGGCTTTTCCTGGAACCGAAAAAATTCGGACTGCCTTCAGAACCGTTTTTTTACCGGAACGGAGTCTGGTTCTACGCAGTGGCCTCAATTTTTCTTGCCGCGATAGTCTGGTTTGCTCTCCAGCAGCAACCAATGATGGCATTTTCAGCGGTCGTGGGGTCAACGGCCTTTTTCATTACGCACGGCTTTAAGGAAAACGCCGAACAAACGGAAAAAGAGCTGCTCACCAGCACGAAAAGCGATCTGAGCAAAATACTCTACCTGGAGGTTATAGATGCAACGTTCTCGATTGACGGCGTTCTCGGAGCATTTGCTTTCACACTTTCCGTCCCGCTCATACTCATCGGCAACGGAATCGGGGCGTTTGTGGTTCGGCAGTTTACGGTCGGAAACATTCAAAACGTGAAAAAATACGTGTATCTTAAAAACGGCGCGATGTATTCGATTCTTTTTCTCGGGATGATCATGGTCATGGACAGCTTTCATTTTGAAACCCCGGCATGGGTGTCGCCGATTATCACATTCGGGATCATCGGATTCTTTTTTATGAAATCTCACAAGGAAAATCAAAAAAATCCCTTTACCACGGCAATATGAAAAATTTGCGCGTCCTCTCGTTCACAGTTTTATTCGCAGTGATTCTTTCCGGCTGCAGTATGGGTTCACGGTCATACGAATCAAGACCCAACATACCGATGGCAAAAGTCATCCCCGCAGACACGGCGGCGTCCACATCTGAAATAAAACTTTTCTACATAGCCCTTGGAGATGAGGGAAAGAGCGGTAAAAAAATCGGGTGCGGCGACAGCGTTGTGGCGGTGAAAAAAAGCATAGCTCCTACCGCCGCTCCACTGACAGCCGCACTTGAAAGTCTGCTGTCATACAAAGACCAGACATATGGCGAAACGGGACTTCGCAACTTTCTCACGTCACCGACCCTGAAACTTGAAAGTGTAAATTTCGTTGAGGGCAAAGCAACCGTGAATCTCTCGGGTGAATTTTTGCTTGGTGGAGTATGTGACTCACCGCGCGTTGAGGCACAGTTGAAGGAAACCGTGCTGCAATTTCCTACGGTTACGGAGGTCGAGATATTCGTAGACGGGAAAAAACTGGAGGACTTGCTCAGCGGACGAGGTTAAACGAACAACATGCGCATCATTCTTGCTTCAAAATCAAAAGCGCGCCGGATTCTCATGGAGGAGCTCGGCATTCCGTTTGAGTGCCAGACAAGCGACTGCGACGAGAATATGGCTACGTATGAAGATCCGGGAAAACTGGCAAAACATCTGGCGCTGCAGAAAGCGCGATATATGGCTAAAAAATTCAAGGAGACCGTGATTATCGGGGCGGACACGTTCGTCATGGTCGGGAAAAAAAAGATCGGAAAACCGGATACTATCAGCGAGGCAAAAAAAATCATCCAGAGCATGAGCAACAAGACCGTTGAAGTGCACAGCGGCGTGGCTGTCGTTAAAACCGGCAAAAAGGGAGGAATACTGCAAGAAAAGACCGCTCACGTCGTGACCGACATTTCATTTACGACCATCGGCAAAAAAGACATCGAAGAAATCGTAAAAAAAGATGAGGTTCTCTCAACGTCGGGGGCTTTTTCAATCGAAGGTGAAGGAGGTAAATTCGTGAAAAACATCAGGGGGGACTATCACAACATTATCGGGCTCCCGCTGTTCCAGCTGAAACAGATGCTCAAGGAGGTAGGGGTAAAATTACCGTAAAGCAGAAGGGGCAAAAACGGGTAGAGCCCTCTTGCCACAGCCCATTGCTTTCAGTATCTTGTGAGCGACTTTTTTCCCTGCCATGGTAACAAGAATTACGGAACTCGATAAAAGCGTGGGCCAGGAAGCGACGATCCAGGGCTGGATGTTCAACAAACGCGGAAGCGGAAAAATTTACTTCCTCCAGCTGCGCGACGGAAGCGGAACCGTTCAGGGAGTCGTTGAAGCCTCAAGCGTCAGCCCGGAAACACTGGGAAAGGCCGAAAAGCTGACGATGGAATCTTCCGTACGGGTTACGGGCCTCGTAACAAAACACCCGAAAATCGAAAACGTCTACGAACTCCAGGTCAAAGACATAGATATCGTGCATCTTGTAACGGACGAGTACCCCATTTCCAAAAAAGATCACGGGATAGATTTTCTGCTCGACAACAGACATTTGTGGCTGCGCTCCCCAAAACAGCAGGCCATCCAGCGGGTGCGCAACACGGTGATCAACGCCATTTACGAATACCTCAACACAAACGGCTACTTCAAAATTGATGCGCCTATTCTTACCCCAAACGCCTGCGAGGGGACGACCGAACTTTTTGAAATGGAATATTTCGACATAGGGAAGGCTTACTTAAGCCAATCCGGCCAGCTCTATATTGAGGCTGCGATTTTTGCGCTTGGAAAAGTTTTCGATTTCGGACCGGTCTTCCGCGCTGAAAAATCCAAAACGCGCCGTCACCTGACAGAGTTCTGGATGCTGGATGTGGAACACGCATTCATCGAGCACGATGAAAACATGAATGTGTACGAGGGACTTG
>DATDOI010000010.1:0-9891 GCA_035293325.1 Candidatus Altimarinota bacterium | reverse complement strand
GCAGTTTTTTCAGATACTGCCCCTTTTTCTCTTCCTCACGCGAAGCGCCCATGTCACCGAGTATCTCCTCCAGGAGAGGGATCATGTATCTTTGGACGAACTGTTCATTGTACTGATGCATTTTTTTTTGAGCTGATGGCTCTACGCGTTAGCGGTCGGTTCCTGTTTTTCCCTGAAAACTTTCAGTTCCGGTTTCAGATCATCGTTTGTTGCAATACCCATCACAAATGCCGCTTCAGAAAAAGTTGTGAACCGTTCGCTTATCCCCGTTTCGGTCGTAAATGTCAGGCTCTTCATGGCGGTTAGCCGTGTTTTTTGGGCCGCATCCGTCTCTTTTTCGAGCAGCTGATCAATCGTTATTTTCTTGGGCAGATCTTTTTCCAGTATCTCCGCTCTTACGGTCTGCATCGTTGTGAAGCCGCCGTTATCCAGATATGCGCGAAATTCGTCGGGAGCATTGGTGTACAAACGCTCCATTTCGGCACGCGCTCTTTCCTTCAGTTTTTCCTCATCGCCCTTTTCACTCCAGCTTTCAACGCCGCGTGAAATCGGGCCGGCACCCATGCCCCAGTCAGAAAGGAGACTGCCGGTTTTGGTTCTTCCAACTTTCAGTGAACCGAACATCCCCTCGATACCTCCGCCTATAGCCGCTCCGCTTGCCCACACATAGGGATTTTTTGCCAGACGACCCAAAACATCACCGATCTTGTCACCCTTCTTGCGGTTCACCAGGATGTTCATACCGAGCGTGATGGTTCCCCAGCACACGGCCAGAAGGTAGAAAAAAGGTTTCCCGGAAAAACGGTTGGCTATGTTTTCCGCAAATCGACCGCCGTACTTTGTCCTGGCTTCAGACTCCAGAGCCGCCTGATACTTCTTTGCTTCCGCCTCATAATCTGTTTTCTTAAAATTCGCTTCCCATTCGGCCGAGATTGCCAGGCCTTTCGCTTTTGCCTCCTGAATCAGTTTTTCACCCTGCATTTTGTTCAGTTTCCCGGCACTCAGCATCGCCTCAATAAAATCTCCCGTTGCATCTCTCTTTTCTGAATCCATGAAAACGCGCACCAGTTCATAACGCTGGTCCTGCCGCATCATGCTGATGAACAGACCCGCAGTCGTTGCTTCAAAAAACTTCATGCCCGCTGTCGAATCTTTCACCGAGAGCGGCTGTATCATGGCAACAATCTGCTCATAATCTTTTTTGACGAGCTCACCCTTATTCGCAAGTTTCTCAAATGTCTCTTCCGCTTCCGGATGCTTTTTTTCAAACTCTCGCATCGCCACAACGGCGCTTTCTATTTCTCCAACTTCTGCGGTTGTCAGGTACGTTTCTTTCACCTTGGCATCCAGTATTCCCTTGAGTTTGCCGATTCGTTTCTTGGCGCGCTCGGTTGCCGTATTCATCATTTCCGTGGCGATTTTGTCCGTTTCGCTTGCCCGCTCCGCTCCCAGCTCGTTGAACTTCTTGATCTCTTCGTTGAAAAAAGATGCCACTTCATTGATCTGCTCATTCTTGATACTCACGATTTTCGCGAGCGCCCTTTCGTCCAGCTTGCCGCTGCCGGCTGAAATTTTCTGCTGAAAAGTTTCCTCAACTTCCGCAATCAGCTCGTCACGCCGTTTCAAAAGGTTCTCGCGGACAGCCTCTTTGGCCTTATCCAAAGGTGATTCCGCCTTCTCTCCTCCCTGCTCCGATTTTTTTTCCGGGTTTTGAGCCATGGTTTTAAAGTTTCAAAAGGCGAAGAAGAATATCGCCGAGACGTTCGTTTTTCCCCTCCCATTCAGGAATCTGCCCAACAAGGTACTGGCGCACCTCCACCGGATTCTGATGGTTCATCTGAATGATCACATCGGAAAACATCCGGCCGATAACGCGAAGATTCAGGGTCTTTGTTCCGTTGGCATAAATGATCCAGAATGCCTGAATGTGACTGTATGGGAAAAACATCTCCCCAACGTAAATTCCCATCTCCGTAATTCTGACCTCCGTCATTTTGGGCGGGTGGTGCGTGTGGGTATACTGATATACTCCCGCGAATGCCAAAGCGGCAAGCGCCAGAGTCCAGTTATCGGTCAGCAGGGCGATTGCAACAGTCACGGCCAGCACAATGCCCGCTCCTATGTACCAGCGAGGCCCTTTGTGCTGCTGGATGTATTCCGGTGCCTCCCAGGACAACACGACCCGGTCGTGCCGTGGTTTGGACGTTTTGGACACAGCGGTCACATGGGTCACAGCGGATTGTGCTCTTTTGCTTTTCTTTTGTTTGGCCATTTTTTGTTTTATTAATCTTATTATTTTAGCAGAAAAAAGCGGTTTTAACAATCTTCGAAGGGGGTTTCGGGGAAAGCCCGAAACCACTTGATATTGACTAAAACTGCCATTTATTGTCCTTTCCTGTTCACGTGAACAGAATTCCCCCTACATTTTCATTCTTAATTTCGCGGGCGCGTTTACATTTTTTCCCTCAGCCCGTTCAACCAGGTCTCGGCCGCATCGCGGACTTTTATCTCCAGTAAGGCCTTTTTGTCGCTTCTGAAGACAAGTCTTGATCGGACCGTGGTCTGGCCGATTTCATGTGGCGTAACCCCGTATTTTTTACAGAGAGATACAAATTTCTTTTCCATTCCCGGCGCGACCTCCACCACAAATCCTCCGGTTTCACTGAAAAGTTTTACGGTATCCGCATACCCCGGACGTCCGTAAATCTTTGCGTTGCCGCCCCTGCCGTCCTTTAGCGGGACAGCATCCAGGTCTATTTCCGCGCCCACTATGCCCTCACCGCGACCTCCAAAAGCCATTTCCGCTACACACACGCCCAGCCCCCCTTCACTTATATCGTGCGCGGCCAGTACTGTTCCCCCCTCAACCCCATCCACCATGGCATAAATTTCAGCCTGAACGTCTGTAAAATTCACTTTCGGGACATTGGCTCCCAGCTCTCCGTGCAGGCGGTAGTACTCTGATCCTCCAAGTTCATTTTTCCGCGCGCCAATAAGGTACAGAGTGCTCCCCGTTTTCTTGAACTGCATGGTCACGGCGCCGTAAGCATCATCAATTTTCGCAATGCAGCAGATAATCGCGGAGGGCGGCACATGGCCATTTTTACTTTCATTGTAGAGGCTGACGTTTCCGGAAATAACCGGCGTCGGATATTTCTGATGGTTTTTTAATTTGATCCCTTCGCATGCTGCGGTTATTCCGCGTATCCCTTCGCGCAGTTCCCACATCTGATCCTCTTTTTCAGGATTGCCGTAGTTCAGGCAGTTGGTTATTGCCTGCGGATAAGCGCCTACCGCCGCCACATTGCGCATGGATTCCACCACCGCGTTTACGGCTCCCTGATACGGATCAATCAGCGCATGACGCGGATTTCCGTCCGTCGAAAACGCCATACCAACTTTCTTCGCGGGAGCAGGAATATTTTCATCCATCAATGGAGTGATGACGCTCGCATCCGCTTCCCCGGCTTCGATAACCACGTACCCCTGAACCTGTTTGTCGTACTTCTCGTATACCGGTTTACGGGAGGCGATATTTTCGGATGACAGAAGCTGCATCAGAATTTTCCCGTAGTCTCGGGGCGCGGCAATTTTCGGCTCTTTCAGGAACCTTTTCGGCTCTTTAAAAGGACGTTTGTATGAGAGCGCTTCCGTAATCATTTTTGAAGGAGCGTTCACATACACTTCCCCGCGATACTCCAGAACGTAGTTTCCTTCCGCAACTTTTCCGATCAAAAAAGCGCCTGCATTATCAGCTACCGAAGGAAGATTCCACCGCACGTTATAGTGGTCCAGAATCATCTGGGTAAGGGACGGATGGCACATCCACGTAAGGCGCTCCTGCGTCTCCGCACAGCCAATAACTGAAGGCGGCAGATCCTCTATGGCAACATTCACCTTGTTCAGATTTATCCGCGCCCCGAGTCCCTGTTTTGCAACCTGTTCCACGGTTGAACAGGTGATGCCTCCCGCTCCCATATCTTTATAGCTCACCTTTTTGATGAGCTTTTTTTTGCGCAGAATATCGAACAACTCATACGTTGAAACGAGCAGATGTCGCTTTAAAAACGGGTTCGGTTCCTGCACGGCGCCCTTGTTTTTTTCTTTCTCCGACTCTTCCAGTATACCCGAAGCAAATGCCGCGCCGCCCATACCGCTGGCATCCGTAGGCTTGCCGACAACAATTATGTCCCACTTTTCTTTTGCGGCCATTGGCGAAACATACGAATGAATCACGGCCGACTCCCGCACCACGCCCATAGCCACCACGTTCACGAGACAGTTATCGTTAAAATCTTTATGAAAATAAATATCTCCGCCCAGGTTCGGCACGCCGATCGGGTTTCCATAGCCGCCGATCCCGGCGACCACTCCGTTCGCAATCTGTCGCGCTTCATTGCGCTTCACATCCCCGAAGCGGAGAGGATCCATAACCCCTATGACGCGCCCTCCCATGCATAAAATATCCCGCACACATCCGCCGATTCCTGTCGCCGCGCCTTCGTACGGCACGATCTGCGAAGGATGGTTGTGGCTTTCATGCCCGACAATAAGACCAAAACGGTCGCCGTCCACCTTTGCAATTTCTACAATGCCCGCATCCTCACCCGGACCGAGGATAACATTGGGAGCTTTAGTCGGGAGCTCTTTCAAATACCGTCTGCTGCTTTTATAGGAGCAGTGCTCCGACCCCTGAATACCCCACAGAATGGCTTCCGTAAGGGTTGGTGTCCGCCCAAGTTCCTCCTCAATTTTCCGGGCTTCCTCAAGTGTCAGGCCGATGTTGTTTTCTTTCAGGAGTTTTTTCAGTTCCTGATCCGGCAGTTTTTTGAATTCTGGCAGGTACTTCATTGACTGGTCACTCTATTATTGGATGTGTGCGGCTGATATGAGCCAACGAATAATAAGTGTCTAAAAAAGGCCCCGCAAGGGGCCTTATCGTTACTTCCTGGTGAAGGAGAGGAGGGCCATGTTGCGGGCTCGCTTGATGGCGGTCGCCAGCGCCTTCTGATATTTAAGACTCACACCCGTGTAGTATCGCGGCACGATCTTCCCGTACTGGGAGATATAACGTCGAAGCATGCGGATGTCTTTATAATCAATGTATTTCGTGCCTGCAATCGTGAAGGGGCAGGGCTTGTTGTACTTATTTTTCGCCATGGTTTTTATTCTTTACGATGTAAGTATAATGTATTCGCTCTGCGAATGGTATTTTTCTAGCGCGCTTCGTTCGCTTCGCTTTCTTCCCGCGTCGTAGCATCTTCCGGTGACATGTCGTACTCCTCCATGACCATCTCCTCATCTTCAGGAGACATGGAGATCATCTCGTGCTGACCGTCCTTGTTGCGTTTTTCGAGCATGATCATGTCGTTTACAACAACCTCGGTCCGGAACTTCTTGGTCCCGTCCTGGTTGTCCCAACTGCGTGTTTTCAGGTAGCCTTCAACGAATACAAGTTTTCCTTTTTTGAGGTACTGGCTGCAAATTTCTGCCAGTTTTCCCCACGCCACCAGTTCATGGAACTCCGATGACTGATGTTTCTGATGATCGCGGGTAACCCATGCGCGGTTCGTCGCGAGACCGAAAGTGGCGATCGGCTGTCCGCCGTTGGTAGCCTTCAGCTCGGCGTCGCGCGTCAGGTTCCCGATCAGGATGACTTTATTGATGCTTCGCATAATAGTTGGGATAAGGTGTTCGCTTTGCGAACAAGTTTGCTGGCTAGCTGCTTCACGCCTTTGGCGCTCGCAGTATTAGAAGTTAATGTCCGGATTGTCGATAATACTGCGGAGTTTTGCATCAACTTCCTCCAGTGTCGGCTCCTCTTTTCCCTCTGCTTTCTTTGGCGCAGTCTTCTTTGCCTCAACAACCGGTTCCTCTTTCTTTACTATGCGGCGGGCCATCGGTTTCTTGGCAGCTTTCTCGTCCTTCTCTTCCTGAGCCTTTGCCGCTTCCACTTCCGCCTCTTCCTCACGCTTCTTGAGCGTCTTTGGCTCATAGCCGGCCGGCAGAGAGATGATCATGTGCCTCAGCACCTCGTTATCAAGACGGAGAGCCATGTCCATCTCCTTGATCATGCCCGGCTCAATATTGAAATTGAATACGGTGTAGAAACCGCGGTCACGTTTCTTAATTGTGTAGGAAAGATCGCGCAGACCCCACAGGTCCTCAAAAAAAATTTCGCCTTTTGGCCCCGTAATCAGTTTACGGATCTCGTCGAGACGTTTGGTGGTGGCATCGCCCCCTATGTCAGGGTTGATGATCACCATAAGTTCATATGGATTCATCTTCTATGGATTAATGAATAATTCATTAAGTTCCTGAGTAAGACTTTTAAAAGTCACAAAGGAACAGAAAGGAAGTACTAGGAATTTATCAGAGGATCTTTGTGATTGCAAGAAATTTTGTTCTGCCCATAAATAAGCCATTTTGGTCAAAACACCGGTTTTGGATGAATGCTATTTTTTGTAACTATTATAATTTTGTCAATGACCCGTTGCGTTCCTCTTGTTTATATTTTTTAATTATAATTCTGACTAGCCTTTTTGCTTTATATAAGCTGATAATTGAGGTTTGACTTTTGGGCCTCGATGAGTATAATTTCCACGCAAAAGAATGATCTGGTCAATGATAACTACTTGAGACGACTTTTTTGCCGGTGTAACTTGAGTAGAGAGGCACAAAACTTAAATGGCTAACTGTAATGTAAGGCTGAAGGCTCTGTAGCTGAAGGCTCCTAAACCGAAACAGTATAAGTACGCCCGTCTCACAACCAGGTAACAGCGGATTCGCCGCTGTGAACAGACTCGCCCGCTCGGCACGCCATAGAAAAGTATTTGGCACCGCCATACGGGCATCCCTCCCTCAGTTGAAGGCTTTTCTTCATCTTCCGGGAGTTGCGACCTCCGTTGCACAGAAAGGACACACGGTTAAGAGCATTCTCAGCCCTTATCTGAATGTTCGCCGTAAGGAGGTTGAGACTCATTCTGCTACAAATACCCTCTTCAAGCGCTATACCGGTGCGGTTACGGCTCTTTTTATTCTGAGCACCGTCTCTCCTTTTGCCACAAGCGCCGAGGAGATGTACGCGATGGACTACGCATCCTATGCAGACTCTACTGCGCTTGAATCTTCCATTCTGGCCGATAATGACGGGTACCTTACCAAAGTGAACCCTCAGACCAATGCAGGAGACCGCAGTTCCATGAACGATATGCTGACCCATACGGTCGCTTCGGGTGAAACTCTTTCAACCATTTCCAATGCTTATGGCATTAAGACACAGACGGTTCTCTGGGAGAACGGCCTGGCGAACGCCAATAGCCTGCGCGTCGGCCAGAAGCTTCTGATTCCTCCCGTTGATGGCGTGAGCCACAAGGTCGCCAAGAACGAAACCGTTGAGAGCATTGCCAAAAAGTACAGCGTTGATGCAGGAGCCATCACCAAACAGAACAAGCTTCTTGCTGGCGTTGCAACGGGCGATGAGATCTATATACCCGGCGCGAAACCCCTCTATGACGAAAGAACAACTCCAGCCCGCGTCGGCACGGCAAGCCGTGTAGGTGTCGGATCACACGTTGATTTTGCCGGTTCAAGCGATATTCCGATCGGCGACAGACCTTTCATTTTCCCGACTCGAGGAAAACTGACTCAGGGTTTCCGCGCCGGCCACTATGCTTTCGATATCGCCGACACTTCCAAACCTCCAATCTGGGCTGCAGGATCAGGTAAAGTTGTAAAAGCTTCTTCCGGTACGTGGGGCGGCGGCTACGGCAACCACATCATTATTGATCACGGCAACGGCCTGAAGACTCTTTACGCGCACATGGATTATCTGGACGTTTCGGTGGGTGACATCGTTGAACAGGGCCAGGTTCTTGGACGCATGGGCAAGACCGGCCGCGTATACGGCCGCACCGGCATTCATCTGCACTTCGAGGTTATCAAGAACGGCGTCAAACAGGTTCCTTCGAACTACTACTAAGATGTCACCGGTAATGTTTTCAGGACGCCGACGGGCGTCTTTTTTTTGTCCGCGCATGGTGCTTTACTTTTTCTTCCGTACACTTTAGACTTCATCGGGTTTCGCGATTTTCCCTGCTTAACATGCTCAAAAAGATCCTTTATTGGCCTCGCGTTCCTCTCCTCCTGCTCATACGCCTGTATCAAAAAACCTTCTCTCCGGATCACGGCATTCCGAAAATTCTCTTCCCTCATGGGTACTGCAAATTCCAGCCGAGCTGCTCAGAATACGGATACCAGGTTATTCAGCACTACGGCATTTTTCGAGGTGTGCCGATGATGGTATGGCGGGTCTTGCGCTGCAACCCCTGGAGTGATGGGGGTGAAGATCCTCCTGTTAAGCACCAGGAACCAAAAGCCAAGAAACAGATAAGCTCCAATAATCAATGATAAAGCGGGCTCTCATCAGCGTCACAGATAAATCGGGCATAGAGGAGTTTGCCCGGGGGCTGACTGAAAAAGGTATTGAAATTCTTTCGACCGGTGGGACTGCAAAACTTCTGAAAGAGGCGGGTGTAAAAGTGACGGAGGTTTCCGAATATACCGGATTTCCGGAAATTCTGGATGGGCGCGTCAAGACGCTCCATCCGAAAATTCATGGCGGGATTTTGGCTGTTCGTACGAAAAAAACGCACATGGAGATACTGGAAAAACAGGGCATCGGACCGATAGATCTGGTGGTCGTAAATCTGTACCGTTTTGAACAGACCGTGGAAAAAGATGATGTCACGGAAGAGGAGGCCATTGAAAATATTGATATCGGCGGACCCGGCATGATTCGTTCTGCCGCCAAAAATTTTGCGTCGGTAACGGTTGTGACGGACCCCGATGATTACGAGGATGTTTTACAGGAGATCAGCGCAAACGGCGACACCTCACTTGAAACGCGCAAACGTCTTGCGTGGAAAGCTTTCGGAAAAACATATAAGTACGATGAAGCCATCGAACATTATTTCAGGAAAATTCTTGGAGAGGCCGAACTTATGGATCTCCATTATGAGAAAGTCATGAGTCTGCGTTATGGTGAAAATCCGCATCAGAAAGCGGCTTTCTTTCGCAATCCGGAAAATCATGACGCCAATATTACGAATGCAAAAGTCCTCCACGGAAAACAGCTTTCGTTCAACAACATCGTGGACGGAGATTCCGCGCTTGAACTGGTGAAGGAGTTTCAGCGCCCGACGGCAACGATCATCAAGCACAATAATCCGTGCGGCGTGGCGTCCGCCGACACGATTGAAGAGGCGATGGAAAAAGCGTACCTCGTGGATTCCATGTCCGCATTCGGCGGAGTGATGGCGGCCAATAAACCCGTCACGAAGGCCATGGCTGACTCGATCAACAAAAAAAAGTGGTTTCTGGAAATTATCATTGCACCTGACTTTGAAGAGGATGCACTCAAAGAGCTTATGAAGAAGCCAAATTTAAGACTTTTAAAAACGGGCAGGTTGAAACTTGATGTAAACCGGAGAGATATTAAAAAAGTGGCGGGTGGTATTTTGATCCAGAGTGAAGACACGTACGAGGTTTCAGAAAAAGATCTCAAAGTTGTAAGCAAAAAACAACCGACCGCCGAACAGATTCAGGCGATGCTTTTTGCAACAAAAGTCTGCAAGCGCGTGAAATCCAATGCCATTATTCTGGCGAAGGGTGAAGAGGTTATGGGGATCGGTGCAGGGCAGATGTCCCGTGTGGATGCCGTTCATCTGGCGTGCTACAAAGCCGGTGACCGGGCCAAAGGTTCGGTTATGGCTTCGGATGCGTTCTTCCCTTTTGCGGACGGAATTGAAATGGCGGCTGAGCACGGCATTGAAGCGGTGATATCACCAGGCGGCTCCGTGCGTGATGAAGAGATTATCAAACGCGCCGACG
>DATDOI010000009.1:0-2717 GCA_035293325.1 Candidatus Altimarinota bacterium | reverse complement strand
GGTATCGTAAATAGCCAGACCGGCCGTAACGTGGCCGCCCGGACTGTGGACATAGAGTGTGATATCTTTTTTTGCGTCCTCGCTCTCCAGGAAAAGAAGTTGCGCAATAACGGTATTGGCCACGGCATCGTTGATGGCACTGCCAAGGAAAATAATGCGGTCTTTTAAGAGGCGGGAGTAGATGTCGTAGGCTCTTTCTCCCATGTGGGTTTTTTCAATAACCGTCGGTATGAGAATGCTGTTCTGTATCGGATCTTGAGGCATAGTCTTTCGTTGAAAATAAAGAATAATTCCGTCTCTATTATAGCAGATTTTGGCCTGCTGGTGGGGTGAACTTTCTTGTTATATGTCTTAATTGTGGTATAATTTATAGGATGATATTTTAACCATATTTATGTCTCTCCATTCTCCCGGCGGTCATCCTTCTTCTTCCAGGATCAAAAAAATTAAGGATGCGCGAAAAAAAGCCCAGACAGAACTTCCGGCAGATGTTGTTTCACATGTTGCGGGGGAACATGAGGTAAAACGTGAAAAAGCCGCAGAGCAGTACCCTTTTGGAAGAAACCTTGAGGTTGATGCGAATCGTGCGCTGGTCCGAAAACGTGTTTCCGAACTGATGTTTTCTGAAGATGTGCTCCTTGCTTCTGAAGACCGGGACGAAATCACGAATCGACAGATCAATCGCTATTATGACGGTGAGATCGGGAACCCGGTTTTGCGCGGTCATATTGAGGCCGTTCATGGAACCGAGCCGAGTCAGGCGATTGTGGATCTCTGCAAAGAGCTCAAATTGAGCAGCCACGAAGAAGGCACGCTTGATATCACCAAAGCGTGCAAAAACTGGCTTGCGGTGAAGCAGCCCCGCGTAGTAACGGACGTGAATCAGTTACCGAAAAATTTACCGGCATCACTCCGGTCGGAGGGGAGCATTTTTACCCGTGAATACAATTTGAATGCCGTCAAAGCGCAGCGCGATCTTACCGCAAGAGTTTTGGAGCGCGAGGATAACCTGGATAGCAACGGCAAAGCAAAAAATCCATACCTTGCCGTGTACGTTCATGGAAAGGTTGACACGCGCGGTCACGATTTCGAGATCGCCGCCGCCGCAAAAATAGGGGATAAAGGTCCGATCGATCCCCGCGTTGCATTCTGGATCGCAGAAAGACTCAGAGAAAAAATTGGAGCGCGCGGTATGAAAAATATTAATGGAGAGACGCCAGCCGTGAACGTCGTTGCGTCCAACGGATCGTACTCGGGAAGTCCCGCTTTAACCCGTCTTCGCTCCGGCGATGCTGTTCTGGGATTCAAAGGTTTCGGTGATAATTTTCAGGCGCTTCAGCTTGAGTGCGGCCGCTATGTGCGCGACAATCATGCGAACGACATCAGTACCATGCTTGATGAAGTGCTTGCAGAATTCTCCGATGAGTTCAAAACTGCCGAAGATTTTACGAAGCATGATCAGTACCGTTCGGCCTACCAGGAAAAAATCGTACGGGAAAAAGCTGAACTTTTTGCCCGTGGGAAAATTTTGTTTGCCGGAAAAAGTGAAGACAGAATTTTGCTCGGAAAAAGCTTGCGCGAGGAGCTCGAGGTTGAAGTTGATGAGAAGGTGCGTGTTGCCGGCCGTGAAATGACCGTGGGACAAATGAGCCTCGCCGATCTGAAGACCGGCAAAACCATGGGACTCCATCCCAGTATGGAAGCTCTTATAGGAGATACTCTCACGGTGGAAAAGATTTAGCCTTTCAACGCCACCTTATATATAACTCCGGCTTTATCGTCGGAGATGTAGATGGTTCCGCCCGGCTGCGTCAGGATATCAACAGGTCTCCCTAGCGCGCCGTTTTTTGTGAGCCATCCGGAAATAAAATCTTCAACGCCGATAAAATTTCCCTGCGGATCCAGTTTGAAGCGGACGATTTTGTAACCTGTTGGAGTGCTTCTGTTCCATGAACCGTGGTATGCAACCAGAAGATTATGCCAGTACTCTTCCGGCCAGCCTTCTTCCGGAATGAATGCGAGTCCCAGCGGCGCGGAATGCGCGGGAATATCTATGTATGATTCCGTCTCAAAAGGTTCCGTGCACGGATTCCTTATATAGGTGTTCTTGTCGAAATCTGTGTCGTGGATATTTTTACCGTAGCAGTTCGGCCAGCCGTAATTTTTTCCCTCCTCTATAATATTGATTTCATCCGGAGGCAGATCGTCACCCAGATTGTCCCGGCCCATTTCTGTTACCCATATTTTTCCGGTAACCGGGTGAATGGCAAGAAAGACGGCATTGCGTAACCCTTTTGCGAACTCTTTTAAATCTGATCCGTCGCCGTTTGCCATCAGAATCTTGGCGCGTCTCCAGTCCTCTTCGTGGCAAACATCACATGATGATCCGCTTGCAATGATCAGTTTATCGTCGTAGCCGGGCGGGCCGTAAAGGAGCGTTACCGTATGGTGTCGTCCCCCGGAATCAAGATCCACAATTTTTCTTGCACTTGCAGCCGTATAACTTCCCGGAGAGTATTCATAGAGTGTCACTTTGTCCGCTTCCGCTACGTAGAGGCCACACGTTTCCGCGGGATCAGGACATTTAAGAGCCAATCCGTGCGGACTGTTGAGCCCCTCTAAGACGGTGATTGTCTCATCAGCTTTTCCGTCGCCGTCTTTATCAGGAAGTGCGTAAATTTTTCCGCTGGAGGTTGAACTTACCAATAGATTCCCCC
>DATDOI010000008.1:0-3154 GCA_035293325.1 Candidatus Altimarinota bacterium | reverse complement strand
GATCTATCACGCAATCAACCTCTGTTCCGCGCCGTTTCATGACGTTTTCC
This sequence comes from Candidatus Altimarinota bacterium, assembly GCA_035293325.1. Classification (GTDB taxonomy): domain Bacteria; phylum Patescibacteriota; class Gracilibacteria; order UBA1369; family UBA1369; genus DATDOI01. Next base: position 3,104 of record DATDOI010000008.1, on the reverse strand, counting down.
GTTAACTGGTGAACCTCTTTGGGTTCCTTCCCCGCGAAAAATCTGGTTCTCATGAGCAGCTGCCCCTTGAACATTTTCTTCAAATACCGGTCCACCCGAACAAAAATCGCGTCGAATTCGAGCATTTTCCTGGCAAACTCGTTCACAAAGTGCGCCATATCTTTGGGTTTTCGTCTCTCTTTTGCCATGCGCTGGATCTTTGCATACAGTTCAACAATATCCTGATGCAGATCCATTCCCAGTTCGGATATTTCGATTGGAAGCCCGCTCCCGTGCCTTCCCAGTGCTCCTTCAAGAAAGATCTTCTGGTACGCCGCCGGCATCAGAAGGGAGGCAAATTCGTTCACCTCAAAATCCCAAAAATGCGGATCACCGAGTTTTTCCAGAAAAACCAGTATCCCCAGATCGTTATCGAACATGGAATTATCCATGTCGCTCGCAAGCACCATCCCTCCGTTCTTTTCGGGATAGTGACGGTCAAAAATTTCTTCCAGTTCCACCGCGTCTTTTCGTTGGTTGAGTATGGACATGCATACGTGTTGATTGGTTGAGATTTATACCATTTTTACTGATAAATTCAATCCTTTCTGGAATATGTTTGAACTACCGGATGATCTCATATAAAGTGTCATCACTTTTGGATTACAACTTAATTTTTCCCCAAATGGATGCGATCAATGGAGTAACTCTTGAAAAATATGCAGACCTCTGCGCCCTTATGGCCGATACGGCCGGTGATGTCTCAAAAGAGAATGCCATTGCTGAAGCAAACGGAGTAAGCTCCGCTGACTGGGATGCCGCAAAGAAGGGCTATACGGCAAAATTTTCCGATCCTGCAGATATGGGCAAGACAGCCCTGGCATTCATGCCTCTTTTACAGGCGGCACAGACCAAGCTTCGCGGAGGCAAGGAACCTTGCACGATCGAGGTTTACAGCAAAATTCACGCAGAAATGGCTCTCCGTAAGGATGCATCCGGCAACAAGATTGATTACAATATTGTCCTCGGGGAAAACGGTTTTACGCACCAGCAGTGGATCGAATGCGAGAACTACTGGACGCCTGTGGTTATTCAGGACCCGACCAAGCCGACTCTTGCAGAACGTTTTAATCCTGAACTTTCGATGAAATTTAAGGAGCTCCTTCAGAGAGAGTCCGACCGCGTGCTGGGAATTGTGCGCTAGGGAGTCTTCGATGCTATACTTTCCCCGTGTAACGTAATTTTTGAACGAGTAACAGTATGGAACTCGGTGCCACCGTTTCATGTATGGGTTACGGTTATGAGGTTCGTGTTCTGATCAACGGGACCGATATTGGCGTTCAGGGAGGAAAATCTGAGAGCAAGCGGCTGTTCGGTGCTGAAAGTGAGCTTAAAAAAGATGCGCCCGCAGATATGCGTGACCGGCTTTTTGTCCTGAAACCTGGAGAAAATTCGCTTTCCGTCCAGTGTAAAAAAACGCGACAGGAAGAGGACCGGCTGACATTTGAAATGTATGTCGGAGAGCAGGTCGAACCATTTATTTCCTTCGTGACTTCCGACGCTTCCGCAACGTTTGAAAAAACATTTGCGCTTTAAACATGGAGATTTGCATCAACGGGAAATTTTTCCCCTCGCGCAGGGCAAAAGTCTCGGTTCTGGACCATGGTTTCCTTTATGGTGACGGTGTCTATGATACGCTCAGAACGTACGAGGGGCGTTTTCTGGATCCCGGGCTTCATCTTGCCAGAATAAGACAATCGGCCAGCGGGCTTGGCATTAAAATTCCGTGGTCCGACAAACAGCTTTCCGGCTGGCTTCAACAAATGGTTCAACAGAACGGATTGGGCAATGCGAGAGTTCGTCTGACCATCACGCGCGGACTGAACGGTTTTGATTTTACTACGTCAAAAAATCCCACACTTGTCATAACGGCGGAAAGGCTCAGACCTGATCCGGCTCTCTACAAAAAAGGCGTGAAGGTCATAACCGTCAATTATCAGAGACCTTTCCCGGAACTCAAAACCATCGGTCTTACGGTCATGATCCTCGCTCATCGGCTGATGGCCCTTAAAAAGGCGTATGAGGCGATACTCATTGATGATGCCGGTTACGTGCGCGAAGGGACGGTTACGAATGTTTTTATGGTAAAAAATGGCCGGCTTTTTACACCGGCCACAAAAATTTTGAAGGGAATAACCAGACAGCGGGTCGTGAAACTTGCCGCAAAAATTGGGCTGCCTCTGGCCGCCAGAGATTTCAGAATGACAGAACTTACAAAGGCGGATGAGATTTTTCTCACCAGCACAGTGAGGGAGATTATTCCGGTGACGGCTCTCAATGGTAAAAAGGTTGGGAAAGGGGTCCCGGGCCCGGTTACGGCAAAAATCATGCAGTGGCATAGAAGGGCCATTCGTGGCTTGTAGATTCAACTTTTGCTTTTTTTGACCCAGCCTGACGATTGACATTTCGGGCTTTTTGTTGTATTAATACGCCTTTAGTGTATTTCTCAATGGATATGGATTGCATGACAAGTGAGGCGGGTGTAAGATTCCAAAAAATCGCCCTTATGGATGCGCCTCCCCCTCCTCCGGAAACCGTATTTCAAGAGTTGAGAGAAAAGGTACTGGAAAAAAGACCCGTTTTGCGACAGATTCTGTACAAACGGGGTGGGAAAAATTTATACGAGTACGCGAAGGAGTACATCAGCGTAAACTCCAATCCCCCGATTCAAAAAAGGCAGACGGAACTTATCGGTACCCTGAAAAAACAGGTTGCCGGTCTTCTTGGAGATGAGGTCGCCGCATCTGTCGCGGATCAGATGGCCAAGTATTACTACGTTTCCACGGCGGACCACCACGGCCCGATCTGCTCGCCCTTTTTCCTGAGTTCAAATCTGATTGCGTCTGCCCCGTACACGGAATATCCCGATCCGCTCCTGAAATATCTGATTGTCGTGGGCTGCTCGAACATCTCTTTTGATAATTCCTCTTTTCCGCGAGGTCTTCTTTTTAACAGTTTCGTGAAGGGTCATATTGAAATGAATCAGCTGGCTTTCTTTTCACGCGATGCGCGCCCATGTCCCGTTTTCAATTATCGCGGCTACAGCGCGGAGGATATTGCCCGTC
>DATDOI010000007.1:0-3313 GCA_035293325.1 Candidatus Altimarinota bacterium | reverse complement strand
GGTTGAGGGAGGTGCACGAGAAGTTTCACAAGTGATATTGGCAAAGGGCCGGGACTTCCCGCTCGAACCAGCGAGGCCCCTGCACCCCGAAGGTTCTCCCAGAAAGTCCCAGCTCTTTGCAACACTATTTGTATCCACTATAGTGTAGTCATCTTAAAGATTTTCCGTGATCGTCTTCGATAAAGTTACCAAAAAATACGGCCGCACAACGGTTCTGGACAAGGTTGATCTGAAGATTGAGTCGGGTGAGTTCGTTTCCCTTATCGGGCCCTCCGGAGCCGGAAAATCAACCATCGTCTATGTCCTGATGGGTGCCGAAAAAATTGCCGGCGGCATGATAAGCGTTGACGGATACGTGGTGAACCAGATGAAAGACAAGGCGCTCCAGTATTACCGCAGGCGCATAGGAGTGGTTTTTCAGGATTATAAACTCCTGAAGCAGAAAACGGTTGCCGAGAATGTGGCTTTTGCACTGGAAGTTTGCGGTTTTGAACGGAATGAAATCAAAAAAAGGGTAAGCGAAGTTCTGGCTATTGTCGGACTGGAAAAACGCGCGAAACATTTTCCTCACCAGCTCTCGGGAGGAGAAAGACAAAGGGCGGCCATTGCGAGAGCGCTCGTTCATAATCCGAACCTGATTGTCGCCGATGAACCTACCGGAAATCTGGATCCGAAAACGGCAAAGGAGATTATTCAACTGCTCCTCAAAATAAACGCCGAGGGAACGACGGTGATATTAACGACGCACAACAAGGATCTTGTCGATTTTATCAAGCGCAGAGTTGTCACGCTGGAAGAAGGAAAAGTCGTGAGCGACCGCACAAAGAGCGGATACCATTCGTAAGTTTTTCTATGGCGACTTATAAGCAGGCGGGGGTGGATATCGGGATGGGAGATACGTGTTCCGCTCTGGCCTATGCGGCCGCCAAAAAAACTTTTGCTTCCCGTAAAGGCATGATCGGCCGCCCGGTTGTTCTGGACGGCGGCTTCAGTGGCGCGCTCGATTTTGGAAATTTTTATCTGGTGCAAAACTGCGACGGAGTCGGTTCAAAAATAGCCGTTGCGGATGCCATGAAAAAATATGACACGCTCGGGTACGATCTGCTGGCGATGGTCGCCGATGACGCCGTTTGCATGGGCGCGGAAACGGTTGCCATTACCAATACCATTGATACGCAAAAAGTTTCAGACAAAGCGATCGGCCCCATGATGGATGGCTTACGAAAAGCCTGCATCGAACAAAAAGTTGTCATCCCCGGGGGAGAGATTGCCGAGATGCCTGATCAGGTTACCGGGAACATGTGGAACTCAACAGCACTGGGAATCGTGGAAAAAAAGAGGATCATTTTGGGAAAAAATGTGAAGCCGGGCGACAAAATTATAGGCCTCAAAAGCCGGGGTTTCCGTTCCAATGGATTCAGCCTCATTCGACATATTCTCAAGAAAAAATTCGGCACAAACTGGCATACAAAAAAATTAGAAGGCACAAAAACGTGGGGCGAGGCGGTACTCACACCTTCCCTCATTTATTCAGGCGCTTTACTGGAAGTTCTTGGAAGGTACGGCAAAAAAAGAACCTGCAATATAAAAGCTCTGGCCCATGTTACAGGAGGTGGGATACCGGGAAATATTGTCCGCGTTCTGGGACGTTATGGGGCGAAGCTGGATAATCTGTGGGGGCCTCTTCCCATGATGCTGAAACTTCAGGAACTCGGAAAAGTTGATGATCGCGAAGCGTATAATGTCTGGAATATGGGCGTCGGCATGATTGTCATCAGCAATGAGTTCAAAAAAATCGAGGCACACATGAAGAAGCACGGTATCAAGGCCCGGATTATAGGAGAGGTTACGCCCAAACCGGGAGTTGAGCTCAAAAGTCTCGGATTTTTCAGTAAAGGAAAATTTTTGCGCTTTCTTTAGGCGAGGAGGCAATCTTGACTTTTGCTCCGGCGAAGTTATATTTTGCGCCTGAAGTTTTATTATTTTCCAAACATATGAGGATGAGCATTCTTGGCGACGACTGGAAGGATAAAAAAAATAAATGGGCTGATGAGGGCTGTATGCCCCCGGATGAGACGGGCGAGCAGGTCGAGGAGCTGATGGGCAAACTTGGAACGGACATGGCAGCGGGTCTTCTTTCGATTGGAACAAGGATTGATTATGCCCGTCGCTTTCGCAATGCGCGGGAAGAACGCGCAATAGCCGAAGAGGTTTACAGGCGGGCGCTGTCCATTCTTGATGTTCATGAAAGTGTGATAAGTGAAGATACAGCTGCGGATGGGAACGGCAGTAATGGAGCTAAAAACACCGCCCGATAGCCAAACGTAGAGCGTTCGCTGAAGAACGAGGGGGAAAGGATTTTATCAATAATTTAACTCCTTTTTAGAAGAGTGTGGTTTTGTAATGGCAATACATTACTAATAATCTGCTCCCATGCCCCCCGGTTTTGAAAAATATCTTCATGCTTTCAACCTTGTTGACGGAATGAGCTACGTCCCCCTGCGACGCATATTTTTGCGTTTTAGGGATTTTCGCGCAGCGTGGACTGAAGGAAGGGTTGATCAGTTTGTGGAAAGCGGTGTCTCCCGCGATCTTGCTGAAAAAATTGTTGCTGCAAGAGCAGTGTTCGATGCTGATCGCGAGTACGCCAGGCTCTGGGATGCGGACATACGGCTCATTACACGAGGTAATGTCGAGTACCCTGCACTCCTGAGCCAGATCCATGATCCACCCTTTTCGCTCTACAGAAAGGGGAAAACGTTTGGTTCATCCCCGCATGTTGCCGTTGTTGGAACCCGCATGCCTTCCTTTTACGGGCAGACCATGGCTCACGAAATCTCCGGAAAAATTGCCGCGTGCGGCGGTGTAATTGTGAGCGGACTTGCATTCGGGATTGACGCGATTGCTCACCGGGCGGCCGTAAAAGCGGGTGTGCAGACTGTCGCGGTGTTGGCGTCCGGTATAGGAAAAATTACGCCGTCGAGCCACGCCCGGCTCGCTGATGAGATTCTTGCAAGCGGAGGAACTATTATTTCCGAGTACGCGAACGATGAGGTTTCCTATAAGGGACGGTTTCTGGAACGAAATCGCATTATTTCAGGACTATGCGCTGCCACGATCGTCATTGAGGCCAAAGAGAAGTCCGGCGCTCTCATTACCGCGCGTCACGCGTTTGAACAGGACCGTGACGTTTATGCCCTCGTAGGGGACATTACCAGACCGCAGGCACAAGGCTGCCTGAATCTGATTCGCGACGATGCGGCCCGCCCCGTTACCGGCATAGCAAAACTTCTGGAAGATCTGGGACTGGATG
>DATDOI010000006.1:0-2375 GCA_035293325.1 Candidatus Altimarinota bacterium | reverse complement strand
AAAGCCTACAATGAAAGAGCTGTAACTTTAATGCTTTTTCTTATTTTTGTCAATCCTTCAGGGCACCCCTTTATGAAGCTTTCTTTCCATACTTTTCCTGAAGATACTGCACAATATCGTCCGACTCGTTCATGATCATTCCCTCATCATCAATCACGGGAACGGTGCCGCCGGTTGATGTAACCGGCTCCGGTTTGTTTGCACGATCAACCTCAATTTTTTCATACGGAAGTTTCAGTTCCGCAAGTTTCCGGCGGACCTTTTCGCAGTAAGGGCAGTTTGTGAACTGGTACAGTTTGATCATGGAAAAAACTTGAAGCGTGCTGTAGGATGTTTTTTGTCCTGACCCAATTGTACCATGAACCTTTTTGATGCTTCGATTCTTGGCGTGGTGCAGGGCTTGACGGAGTTTTTGCCGATCTCATCTTCCGGACATCTGATCATTGCGGAAAGTTTGATGAAACTTCCTGTTGAGGATCTGAAAGGTTTTGATATCGCAATTCACGTGGGAACTTTGCTCGCAATTTTAATCTATTTCCGGAAAGATTTTCTGGCGCTCATAAAAACATTATGGCTCATTGTGGCTGGTAAATCGGGAGAAACGGATCGTAAAAATGTGGATCTGATCATGTATCTTGTGGTTGCGATGGTTCCTGCGGTGGTTGTGGGTCTGCTGTTCAATGATTATCTCGACGAGAATTTTAGAAACGCCAAATCTGTTGCCGCCATGCTTATTGTGGTGGCCGTCTATTTTGTCATTGCCGAATATTTCGGTGGCAGACGTAATGCGGCACGTGCAGGAAAACCCCGTGAACTCGGATGGCCGCAGGTCATAATGATCGGACTCGCGCAGGCTGTAGCCCTTATACCGGGAGTTTCGCGGTCCGGGGCAACCATTTCCACCGGTTTGATTACCGGCCTCAAGCGTGAAGAGGCGGCACGATTTTCTTTTCTGCTCGGCGCTGTTGCTATTGCAGCAGCAAGCACACTGTCGGTCTATAAATTTACAAAAGGAGAGTTCGCCCTGCCGGATACGGGAATTCTCTTCACCGGTATTGTGAGCTCTTTTGTTTCAGGATATGCGGCCATCGCTTTCCTGATGTCATTTTTGAAGAAGCACTCGCTTTACGTTTTTGCGGCGTACAGAATTCTTCTTGGGGCTGTGATGCTGTTCCTGCTTTAGAAGGAATCATCCCGATTCAGGGGGCAGAAGTCTCAATAATCGGATGTTCCGAGACTTTCCCGAATCCACAACCAGGCGGGTCCGGATCGTACAAAACAACCCCTTTTAACGTCGTGACCGACGCTCCATTCGGGTGCCAGTGAGGTTCGTCGTCACAGACATGCCCGCATACAGCGACGCCCGCTGGATAGACCTGGTCGGCAGGAATGAAATGCTCGCCGTACTGAACGACCTTTACCTTTGGCGCTGCCTGCTGGGTAAGTTCCACCCCGGGTATGACCAGCTCAACCTTTGGCTGGTCTGTTTGTTGACTGACAGATTTGCAGGTACAGGTTTTCGCATCACAAACGCTCCCCTCCGAACAATCATCATTGCAGGTAAACGATTCCAGCGTTTTCGCCTCATCCGTCCACGTATTTTCGTTGCAGCCGATTTTGTGAACGATCGTACATTCGCCCGTATCATAATAACACTGGCTGTCGCACATCAAAGTTCCGCCATCAGGATAACCGAGATCCACACAGGTTTTACCGCGTAAATCTGTACCGTCACACGATTCGCTGGGGTCAGCCTTGTTATCGCCGCACCGTGGGGGTACGGGTGGTGGCGGCGGTACCTTGCATTCAAAAGTTGTTTTTACAAAAACGTAAGCAAATGATGGAAATGGAGTGTCGTCGGTAATGGCGCCGCCGCCACCCTCCTCAAATAGAACTCCCCAATTCAGCCAAATTCTGTATTCCAAATGAGCCGGGCCAGGTGAAAAACAGGTGAAGTCATTTGAACGTAAAGTATACGAATCATTGAAGCTCGTGGTTGGCGGTTTATTCAATAAAGATCCTGGGGCAATGTTGTCAGACCCCCAGAAACTGCCCGACACATTTCTATCGCCGGATGAAACATAGAGTGTCGATTCGCTTCCGTCACTGTACTGAGACAAGTATTCAGTGCCAACCAGTTTGACTTGGGCCGTAACTGGAATCTTCTCCCCTACGAACGTGTCCGGTGCATTTAAAGTAAACTGCCAAATAGGCTGATTGCCGACCCCCTCAATGACCGTACTAAAATGATCGATGCGTACAATAGCTTCACTGCCTTCATCAGAAAGGATGTAATGTACTCCCTGGATCGGATCCAGATTCTCCCCGTATGAATGGAGAAAAAAAGGAATATTGTCCTTTTCGATTGGCACTCT
>DATDOI010000005.1:0-10044 GCA_035293325.1 Candidatus Altimarinota bacterium | reverse complement strand
GTAAGCGGCAGTAGCACCGACGTTTCCACAACCGATAACAGAAACCTTGAACTGGTTCTTGAAAGAGGACTCGATTTTGCAGGCTCTTGCCATATCGTATTATTATACAATAAGGCCGCCTATCTATCAAATTGAACCTCTCTTCCCTTTATTGTTCCGAACCGGGCCCTCCATTCATACATCAGGTTTCCGTTCACAAAAGTCATCTCCGGCCACCCTTTCAGGACCCACCCTTCAAAGGGAGACCAGCCGCACTTGCTCCACAGGTATTGACGGTAAACTTTCTCCCTCAGCCCCATATCAACGACCGCGATATCGGCATCCATTCCGGCCTCAATCGCGCCCTTCCCCTTAATCCCAAATCTTTGCGCAGGATTTGCCGACGTTAATTCAACAACTTTTTCCAGGCTCAGGTGCCTTTCATTCACGGCATTCAAAAGAAGAGGAAGCATGGTTTGGACCCCCGGAACGCCCGAAGGCACCGTTGGATAACTACCCTCCTTTTCGAAAAGCAGATGCGGCGCGTGGTCCGTCGCAATCATATCGACGGTACCGTCCTTTATCCCCTCCCAAAGAGCCGTCTGGTCGGCAATTTCACGGATCGGCGGGTTCACTTTCATCAGATTTCCATATTCAGCGTAATCTTTGGAGCTCAGAAAAAGATGATGGGGCGTCACCTCCACGCTCACATTCTCATTCTTGAATTTCCTGACGGTATCGAGCTCTTTTTGCGTAGAAACATGGCAGAGATGAACCCGCGTTCCATACTTCTTCGCAAGGTGCAGCACCTCTTTCACCGCCTCATACGCGCACTCCGGGGGACGGATTGCAGAATGAATAACGGGATCGTTGGAAAGCCCCGCTTTCTTCATGTGCTCATGGATGCACGACTCACTTTCCGCGTGAATCGCAAAAATATGCTTCTTATCGGAAAAAAATTTTTCCAGAACCTTCCGGTCATCCACAAGAAGATTCCCCGTCGAACTCCCCATATATATTTTAACTCCCGCCACCCCCTTCATTTTTTTTATTGCCTGAAAATTTTGCGGCGTGGCTCCGGCATAAAAGCCATAATTCACGAGCGCCTTCGCCTTCACGAGCTTCCTTTTCTCCTGAAGAGAATGGGCGTTAACCGTCGGCGGTCTCGTATTCGGCATATCCAGAACCGTCGTCACTCCTCCCGCAAGTGCCGCCTTTGAACCGGTAACCCAATCCTCTTTCTTCGTCATTCCAGGAGTACGGAAATGAACGTGAACGTCGATCAAGCCAGGCAAAACGTGTCGACCCTTTAAGTCTATGAATGGAATATTTTTACGACCCGCAGCGCCAGTCCCGACTGCGGCTATCTTCCCGTTCATTACCAAAACGTCAGCCTTATGGATGCCTTTTGACGATACTACATTACCGTTCAGAAGGACGAACTCTTTCATGGCCTGGTCATGTATTTCTCCATTTGTTCCATCATCGGCATCATCATATTGTCCACTTCCGTCTGACATTCCGGCGTAGTGCACTTCCCGTCAATTTGCGACATCATCTGCATCATCCGGTTCATGGAAACATTGCGCATCATGTCATCGCCTCCATCCATCATCCCACCATTGGTCATCATCTCCGAATTCCGCTCTTCCCATGTCCCGCCCATGCTGCCTCCCCACATGAACTTACCGAGTAAATTCATCTCATAGCGAAAAGTCAGAAAACTGCCGAGAAGCCCGGCAATCATTAAAACGAGCGTCCAGGTGAGAAGCTGTTTCGCTTTCAAATTCTTCGCCATCCACACAATGAGAAGAACGAACCCGACTGCGGCGGCAATCATAAAGAGGGAATGTAAGGCCATCCAGAAAAGCTCCGTGTCGGAAACCACTGGAGGTTGAAATTTGAGAGCAAATGGCATGTGAAAAAAATTATGAAATATTTTTAAACCAATCCTTCAAGTTTTTTGGCCACCCCTGAAGGAGTAAAAGAGCCAAAGGAGCGCCCCAGTTGGCGAACCTCTCGATAAAATCCCAGACGGGCTCCCCGACAATGGGACGGAGAAGCGCAGTCCAGAAACCCCACAGTGTCGCCCACAAAAGAACCGCACGCACAGGGTATACCAGAACGATAAGCGCCACGAGGATATCCAATAGTCCGACAAAAAATAAAAGCTGGACACCCATTTCATGGGATACGCCCAGCAGCTGAACCATCCAGCCAACCCACTGTTCCTTTCCCTGTAAGCCAAAAACACCATGCCCGAGAAACTCACCTGCAACGGCTATACGCAGAACCCACTGAGCTTTTTGGATTTCTTTCATCCGATAAAAAATTATAAAATTCCGCCCCAATACTATACCTTCCCCAAAACAAGCGCCAGCAGCGCCATACGCAACGCCACACCGTTTCCGACCTGCCGGAAATACGAGGCGCCCTCAAGCTCATCAACATTCATGGAGATCTCTCCGACGCGCGGCAAAGGATGCATGATCGTCATTTTCCCGTTATATTTTTCCACCAGTTCCTTCGTAAGCACATAGGCATGTTTGAATTTCTGGTATTCCTGCGGATCGGTAAATCTCTCCTGCTGAATGCGGGTCATGTAGCACACATCCACATGCTTCAGAGCCTCTTCCAGACTCTCTGTTTCAATGATATCCATTTTTCGTTCCTTCAGATCCCCCATTATATCGTCCGGCATTCTGAGCGCATCCGGAGAAACAAAGTACAGTTTCACGCCGAAGTGAGAGAGTAGGTACGAAAGTGAGTGAACGGTCCTTCCGAACTTCAGATCACCCACAAAAGCGATCTTCAGTCCTTCAACTTTCCCGCGTTCCTGCAGCATGGTAAAAACATCCAGCAAAGCCTGGGTCGGATGTTCACCGGCGCCATCTCCGGCATTCAATACGGGTATGCCAATAGCGTCCGCCATCTCGGCCGCAGATCCCGGTTGAGGGTGTCGCACAGCAATAACGTCCGCAAAATTTTCTATCACGCATGCCGTGTCATGAAGCGTCTCGCCTTTCATGAGTGATGAACCTTCCATTCCGGCAACTGAGACGGTCCTGCCACCCAGTCTCAGCATCGCCGTCTCAAAAGAGAGGCGGGTGCGGGTTGAAGGCTCGTAAAAGAGAGCCGCCAGAATTTTTCCATTCAGAAGATCGGACTGTTTCTCCTTTTTCGCATAGGGCAAAAATCCTTCCGCAACCTCCATAATCCTCTCAATATCAGCCTTTGACAGATTTTTTGCGGTGAGGATGTCGGAGCCCTGAAAATTCATGTGGGGAGTTTATGTCCAACTCTTTATACCGCATCATTGACAAAATTATCAAGATATCCAGGATTGCCATCTCCGGAAGGGCCGGTTACCGCCGTAGATCTTGCGCCGGGGTAATTCCCTGCTATAGTGAGCAGGAAATTACTTTAGCGGCATGAAGAAAGGCAAACTTATCCTCAAAGACGGTCACAGCTTTGACGGATATATTTTCGGCGCGGAAAAATCCAGCGCCGGAGAGGTTGTTTTTTCAACCGGCATGGTCGGCTATCCCGAAAGTCTCACAGATCCATCGTATCAGGGGCAGATTTTGACTTTCACCTACCCCCTCATCGGGAACTATGGAGTCCCGGCGGAACGAAAAAATAAGTTCGGCGTGAGTGAAGTTTTTGAAAGCGACAGAATCCACGTGAAAGGCATTGTCGTGAGCGAATATTCGGAAAACTACAGCCACTGGGATGCCAAAAGGAGCCTGAGTGATTTTTTAAAAAAATCGGGAGTGCCGGGAATAACGGGAATAGATACGCGCGCCCTAACCAAAATCATCCGCACGAAAGGCTGTATGCCGGGGAAAATAGTGGTTGAAGGAAAAAATGAACCGGAATTTTACGATCCGAATCTCACGAATCTGGTTGCGGAGGTAAGCCCCAAAAAACCGGTTACCTACCGGAACGGCAAAAAAACGGTTGTGATGATTGATTGCGGCGTAAAAAACAACACCATCAAAAATTTTCTCGCGCGCGGCGTAACCATTATCCGCGTTCCCTGGAACTACGATTTTTTTGCATCGGGCATCAAATTTGACGGACTTTTCATTTCCAACGGTCCTGGAAACCCGGCAATGCTGGGAGCAACGATCGATCTCATCAAAAAATGCATGGATAAAAAAATCCCCATCTTCGGAATCTGTCTTGGCAACCAGCTCCTCGCGCTCGCTGCAGGTGCAAAAACATACAAACTCAAATTCGGAAACCGGTCGCAAAACCAGCCCTGCGTTGATCAGGAAACCGGAAACTGCCTCATGACGACACAAAATCACGGTTTCAGCGTGGAAGAAAAAACTTTGCCGAAAGACTGGAAGGTCTGGTTTAAAAACATCAACGACCACACGGTGGAAGGGATCAAGCATAAAAAACTTCCCTTCATGGCGGTGCAGTACCATCCGGAAGCATGCCCCGGTCCGCTTGATACGGAATATCTCTTCGATCAATTCGTCAAAAAACTCTAAATTTATTCCTTCACAAACTTTTTCCATGTCGTTGAAATATAAAATCGCTGCGCTTCTGGCATTTGCTCTGGCCTCTCTTCCTTTGGCCAACGCTCAAAGCGAAACAACAGCGGCGACGTATCTGCCGGCAACCGTTGATGTTCTCTACGAATTCAATACAAATTACGAAAATCCGCTGAAAGGCATGATTGTGGAAAGCGCCAAAAGCGGCATTATCGAAGGTGTTGGCGACGGACAAAGTGTTGACGATACCTACGCGTTCATAGATTCACTCTTTGAAAATAATATCTTCACGGTGGCGATGGAAATGAACGGAGAACCGAATGAGTGGGGATGGGTTGATCCACAAATGTACATCTCTTTCTCCGCCACGGATGAAGAATTGAAAACTCTCATGGAACTGACGGAATCAGCGACCGAAGAGGATTACAGTGGAGTGACGCTCTATGTTTCGGACGACACATTTGCGGCCAATCTGTACGGGCAATCGTTCGTTACAAATAAAAAAGAGCAACTTACGGCCCTGATAGACAACACAAAAGACGGCAATTCGCCGACGCTCTCAGAAGTACAGGCATACCGGAACTCGCGCGCCCGCGATGTGGAAAACAGCTTCCTTTCGGTCTACGTTAATCCCGCGTACGCTTCGGATCCGGACAGCGCCTACGATCCTTTTTTTGCCGGATCATTCTATGCGGAAAGTTTCGGCCTGAAACCGGAAGTTATGGAGGCGGTGATTGCGGAAGGTTTTTCCATAGCACAGGTTGAAAGCGGCTTTGACTTTGGAGCTTACTGGGAAGGAGATGCGGAAAAGCTCGAAACGCTGAATCTCAGTTTCGGCTCGTATAATTTTGTTCCAGGTCTGTACAAGATCGTGTCGGGTGAAGACATTATTTTCTACAGTGAACAAAAAAACCTCCAGAAGAGCGTGAACGATCTGTTGAATATGTTTACTGCGGAATCGGAACTGATTGAAGGGTTCCGCGACTGGAAAACCTGGGTGATGGAAGAGACGGAAATCAGCGTGGACAATGATGTTCTTCCCCTCATGTCGGGAAAAACCGCGCTCGCCGTTCACGGAACGGACCAGATCTATCCGGCCTTCACGCTCATGTTCGATGTGAGCGGCAAAATGAAGGAAGCTGTTACGTTCAACCTGGAGGTCAACAATAAACTCAAAACGTATTGGGAAACTCTTGAAACGGAAACCGGAAAAGAGTTCTACACCTACAGCATAGACCGTGTAGACGGCGTTGCCTTCTATTCACACCGGCTGGATGTTGCCGTGATGTCTGACGATGAGAGCCTGACACAACTGCCGCAGGAGCAGACCATGCTGACGCTCCACGTGGGTATCGGACCCGACAGCACGCTCATCATGTCCAGCCATCCGGACCTGGAAAGCATCCTTACATCCGATGAGAGCGGCATGACGGACAACGAAGGATTCAATGAGCTGTTCACTGAAAGGAGCGAAGAAGTTATGTCCGTGTCGTATTTCAGTTTTGTAAGCCTGAGCCAATACCTCACGACCGTCATGACGGCAATGGAGGCCGGAGATGACGTGATATCTTTTGTAGGAGGATTATTGGAGCCGTGGAACGACATGTACGCAAAAGAGTACGGGGCCGTAACCTCAGCATGGGGTTTCGGAACCGTGAGAGTGGACATTGCAGGCTTCGAAACATATGCTCAGCTGTTTGAAGACATGTGGGGATCGTACGAATACGAGTACCCGGAGACGATGTTCCCCCAGAAAAATTTCTGTGATGTTGAGTACGGGGACTGGTTCTACAGCTATGTTTCGGACTTGAGTTCACGCGGCATCGTCGAAGGGTATCTGGACGGATGCTTCCGGCCGGAAAATGAAGTAACCCGCGCCGAATTCATCACGATGGTTATGAAAGCCAACAGAGTCGCAGCCGCCATAAACAGTGGAGAACAACCATTCAGCGACGTCCCACCCTACCCGGGTGAATGGTATTCAGAAAATGTGATCATGGCGAACATGATCGGCTATATTGAAGGGTACAGCGACGGGACCTTCAGGCCGCATGACCCGATAACACGCGCGGAAGCGGTTAAAATACTGTACGAAACACAGGGTAGTCCGGCCTCCGAAAGCGATGCAGAGCCTTTCAGCGATGTTAATATTGAGGATTGGTATCGGCAGGCCATCACATGGGCGTACAACAACAAAATTGTAGCGGGTGTCACGCCGACCACCTTCGAGCCGAACCGCGGCATCACGCGTTCTGAAGCTGCGAAGATCATTGATCTGACCTTCCCGTACTAAAGCAGTCTGCGGGAAAAAATGCGCATAAAAAAACCCCCCGCCAGGGCGGGGGGAGGAAAATTCCAGACCTTATGAGTTTCCGATTGAAGTTTTGAAAGGAAAACTCAAGGATTTGTGTTTTGGAATTTGTTTTGACGGCTGACCAACCATTTGCTTTGCAGGGCTTCGGCTTATTATTTCCAGTCCAGCCACGGACCGTCCGTTGTTGTGTCTTAACCACCCGAAGGTGAAGAAAAGACACCAGACAGCTTGAGGGGCGGCATCAACCTGGTCAATTTTTGATGCCATTACCGAGCAAAGAATGTAAGAGGGCGAAGGGACTCTTCAATAGATGAAGAAGATTTCGCCCCCGGTCATTCTCGACTGGCGCCTATAGCCTATGAATGAAGGCTTTTTTTGTTTTTGTGTTTTCAAGGGGCCCTTACTTTGTTTTGGCTGCTTTTGTTTTTTTTTGAAACTCTTTTGTTCGGTCGTTGCGTGCAATGTGCAAATTTTTGCGGCCGGGGAAAGAATTTCAGGTCATCATATCCGGGCCATATATTTTTGGCAAACAGTATACATGGACTCACTCAATAAAATGTTACAGAATAACAAAAATTACACCTACTCCAGAAATCAGATATGTGCTAACAATAAAGAGAAACTTGAATTTTTACATGGAACGAATATTTGTCGCACTGGATATTGAAACCACAGGTTTTGAACCCGGAACCGACCAGATCATCGAAATAGCCGCCATAAAATTTGACGGCACAAAGACGCTCGACACCTTCCAGACGCTCATTAATCCGGAACGTGACATCCCTCCGATCATCACGCATATCACCGGCATCAAAGGCGAAGATCTTACCGCGGCTCCGCGTCTTGAAGAGGTAAAAGAGAAAATATCGCAGTTTATCGGCAGCTCCCCGATCGTCGGACACAATATCAATTTCGACGTCACCTTCCTGAATCAAAAAGGAGTTTTTTTAAAGAACGAACTGTACGACACGCTTCAGCTTGCCGGAATACTTCTTCCCGGACTGGCCTCATACAGCCTGGATACCCTCACGCGGGTTTTAAAAATCGAACACCGCGACAAGCACCGGGCTCTGTCGGACACGCAGGCTACCGCCGACCTTTTTTCGCTGCTGCTCAAAAAAATAGAAGCAGTAGACCAGGAAACGCTCTTCGAAATTGGAACAATTCTCGATAAGAGCACGTGGCAGCTGGGCGAACTGTTCAAGGATCACACCCGGCTGACATCATTGCCAAAGAGAAAAGAGAACCTGACAACGGAGAGTGAAGAAGAAATGGGTACGCCATCAGGGGAGAGCCTGAGCATGGAAGAGTTCCAGAACTTCTTCTCTGAAGAAGGGGCTCTGTCCAAAACCATATCGGACTATGAATCACGACCGACCCAGAGGGAGATTGCGGAAAAAATTATCTCCTGTTTTGAGAGAGAAAAACATCTGCTCGTGGAAGCGGGTACGGGCACGGGCAAAACCATCGCCTATCTGGCCGCCTCGGCTTTCTTTGCATCCGAAAATAACAAAAAAATTGTTGTTTCAACCTATACGAAAAATCTCCAGGATCAATTGATGAACAAAGATATTCCACTCCTCGAAAAGGCGCTCCGGCAGATCCATTCCGGCATCAGGCTCAAAGTCGCCCTCCTGAAAGGAAGAAGGAACTACCTCTCTTTAAAGAGGCTCGAACGCCTCATGGCACATGAAATATTTCAGGATCATGAAGTAACTTTTCTGATAAAGGTACTGATCTGGCTCAAGACCACATCTACCGGCGATCTTCAGGAACTGAACGTGCAGGGCAAGGAGTTTTCTCTGCTCGACGAGGTTTGCTATGACGAGACTGCGGACGTCAGCGGTACAAGGGAAGACAACAACCGGAGTTTTCTGAAAAAAGCCCGCCGCCGGGCGGAACAGGCAGACATCGTGATCGTGAACCACTCGCTCATGATGCAGGAAGCCGAATCCGGATCGATTGTACCCGACTGCGACTACATTATTTTCGACGAGGCGCACCATCTGGAGCGGGTGACCACCGAAAGCTTTACCATCAATATATCCCTTACGGCCTTCAGCCGACCGTGCGAAAAAATCATGGAACTACGGGCAGCCAAAAACCTTGCGGCCGAGGTACAGGGACTGCAGAACCGGGTCGAAATTTTCTTCGGACTGCTGGGAATATTCATGGAAAAATTTGCAGAGGAGTCACAGTTTCAAATGCAGTATCTGATAAAAGAGGACTCGCTCAACAGCATGGAATGGCAGAAGATCAGCGAGGCGGCGCGTCAGCTTCACACCTTAAAGAAAGAGCTGGTTACAAAAGGCTCAAGTCTCGCGGCAACACTGGCGGATGAAGATGAAGAGAAAGCGCGCGAACTGAAAAATGCTCTTTTTGCGATTGAAAACAACATCGAAAATCTTGAAACGGTTTTCCTGGGGGACAATCTGATGAAGCGGATCAACTGGGTTTACCGGACGCACGAGGGCAATGCGTGCTTCAGGAGCGCGCCGGCGCAGGTTGGCGAAAAGTTGCGTCACCTTTTCTTTGAAACCAAAAAAACCGTCGTCCTTACGTCGGCGACTCTCCGGACCGACCACAGTTTCTCTTTCATCCGCCAGCAGCTCGGCATTGACGAAATGGGCGACCGGTTCGAGGAAGCGGCTCTGCCTTCACATTTCGACTATCCCGATCAGGTAAAAATCATCATTCCGGAAGACATGCCGCGTCCGAATACCGAAGGAAATTTCCTTGCCTCGTGCGGGGTCATTGCGGACGTTATCAAAAAAAACGGCGGCAGGACGCTCGTTTTATTTACATCCAAAAAAGCCCTTTCCGCAACATACATGCAGATAGCGCCGCGACTCAAAAAGGAGGGGTTCAATATACTGGCGCAGGGCATGAGCGGTGGAAAGGGAAAAATACTGGAACATTTCAAGGAGGAGCCGGAAAAATGCGCCCTGTTCGGAACGGACAGCTTCTGGGAAGGGGTAGACATGCCGGGTGACATGCTCACCTGCATTATCATGCAAAAACTCCCCTTCGATCCGCCGGGAGATCCCATCATTTTTTACCGCTGCCAGCAGTACGTGGACAGTTTCAATGAATATCAGCTGCCGCGAGCCATCCTGAAATTTAAACAGGGGTTCGGGAGACTTATAAGGACAAGCCGCGACCGTGGAAGCATCATTCTCCTCGACTCTCGGATTATCCAGAACTCATACGGACGTAAATTCCTCGACTCCCTTCCCGAGGGAATAC
>DATDOI010000004.1:0-3242 GCA_035293325.1 Candidatus Altimarinota bacterium | reverse complement strand
GATCCCGCAGTTTGGCGGTAACGTCGAAACCACGTTTGCCATTCATAACATGGGTACTGCTCCTCTCGAAATCGGTACCATTACGACTTCATGTGCCTGCACCGAGGCCAGGATTGCTGAAACCACCATTCAGCCCGGTTCCGAAACGACATTGACGGTCGTCTTCAATCCCAACCTTCATGAAGAGCCTATAGATACGTTCAAGAGAACCATCTTTATCCCGACGAATGATCCTCAAACACCGGAAGCTGAATTGACGATTGAGGTGGATATTCTCGAAGGAAAATAGTTTTCTATTCACTAATGTCTCATGCCATGACTGAATGCTGTAAGAAACGTAATAAAATTCTGGATAATGTTCTTCTCGTTGTTCTCCTCACAACTTTTTTTATGGGTGGAATAGTTGTCGGCCAAAAAGTTCTGCCTCACTCTTTGCCACAACAGGATGATCAGCAAAAATCGGCTTTTACCCGGGATCTTGCCGTGAAGATCGCATCAGATGTTTTGCCCTCCGAAGGATTCACATCAAGAATTTCCTTTGGAGATTCGATTATCAAACTTGAAGAGGCCGGAGTCATTGACAGAGAAAAAATGGGTCAACTCTATGTTAACCGTGGAGGGATGCCGGAAGAACTCGCGAAACTGCTGGATGATCCTTCCAGTGAACCGATAACGATCAACAAAGAAAATGCCGCATACCTCATTAACCTTCTCTGGCCTCTCGGGATTGCCAATGCCAACTCGACTTTGGCCGAGAGTGATGCCGCTAAGCCCGAAAACGTCAACAGACTTGCAGCAACCGGTGGATGGAACCTCGGCAAATCAGATGAAGGCGGTGATTATTACAATCAGTTTGAAATTCTTGCATTGACTCCCGAACAGGATGAACTGGTGAAGCGCGTCGCCAAAAATATTTACCGTCCCTGCTGCGGTAACTCCACGGCAATGCCGGACTGCAATCATGGCGCGGCCATGCTCGGACTTCTTCAGTTGGGTGCGGCACAGGGGCTTTCAGAAGAAGAGCTTTACGATGAGGCCCTTGCGTTCAATTCGTTTTGGTTCCCCGATAACTACCAAAAGATGGCTCTTGCGTTTCAGCAGTTTCAGAACAAATCCTGGTCTGAAATTGATCCCAAAATGCTTCTGAGCGCAGATTATTCCAGCGGATCAGGGTACCGCCAGAATGTTCTGACGCCTCTTTCGCAGGTACCCGGACTTCTGCCGCAAACATCGGGAGGGGGTAGTTGCAGCGCCTAGAAACCTCAACATATTCTTTTTTTTCTTATGAAAAATCACAACGTAATTGCATATTTTCTGTTTGCGATATTTGCCGTTTTTGGATTGGCTGCCTTTATGCGCCATGAAGACGGCATCGCACGTCTGACTCAAGTTGTCACAGAGATTGAGATAAAGACGGACATGCATGATGGAATGATGGAAGGAATGGATTCGGAGGACATGAAAAACATGATGAACATGATGAGCGGGATGATGGGGGAATCGAAAAATACCCAGCAGGGCGATTCGCAGGCTGAACATGAGTCGCATCATGAATAGTTCCTCGTGGTCGAGGGTGGCCTTTTATGGCGGAGAGAGAGGGATTCGAACCCTCGAACGGTTTGCACCGTTACACGCTTTCCAAGCGTGCGCACTCGACCACTATGCGATCTCTCCTTGTTTTGTAGGCTCCTCCTTCTCTCAGGCTGGGGCCCTCGAGACCCAGCCTTCGCTTCGTCGTCGCACTCGCCCCGTGGGCTCGGTTTTGTAATCCCAATTAATCCTTATTTGGCCGCGAGTTTTTTCAACTGGACTTTAAACTTGCCCGGATTCTTCATAAGGGTCTTTTGGGCCCGTGCGCTGATCCTGAGGGTTATCTTTTCGCCCGTGAGAGGATTGACGATGGTCTTCTTGGTAACATTGGGCAGGTAGCGACGCCGTGTTGCGCGCAGCGAGTGGCTGCGGTTATTACCCGCTGATGGTCTTTGCCCGGAGAGATCACAAACTTTCGCCATATTCAATGAAATAATGGTAAAATGCTGTAGCAGTCTACCACGGTTTCTCTCTTTTTCAAGTTTTAAAATGGATTTTATTCTGTCCATCGTTGCCCTCGTTATCGTCATAACGATCCACGAGTTCTCACATGCCTGGACCGCCAATTTTTTTGGCGACCCGACTGCCAAGCTGGCGGGCCGTGTTTCGCTTAATCCTCTGAAACATCTTGATCCGATGGGTACCATCATGATGTTTCTGATACGGATGGGTTGGGGAAAGCCTGTCCCCGTTAACCCTTACTACTTTAAAAAGCCGAAGAGGGATGAGGCTCTAACGGCTCTGGCCGGACCTCTTTCCAATCTCATTCTGGCGATTGTCATAGCGGTTCCGTACAAATATTGGGGATACTCGATGGTTCCTGTTATCCGTGATTTTCTGGGAATCCTGCTGGATGTAAGTTTGCTGCTTTTCCTTTTTAACATGCTGCCTTTCCCTCCCCTCGACGGATCGAAATTCGTTCAATTGCTCATACCAAAGCGGTTTGAACGCACATACGAAAATTATCTTCGAAACGGGATGGTATACTTTATAATATTTTTGTTATTCGACCAGTTTCTTTTGGCCCGATACACCGGGTTTTCGTTTTTGGGGCAAATAATGGGTACGGCATTCACTTTTCTTAAATCTGCCGTGTTCCTGGGTACCTAGTGGTTGTACTGCAGGATTTTGATGTGCACAATGGCTGGTATTGTTTGCTGTAAGCCAGGAAACTTGATTTTTAGGATTGCGGGGGGTACAGTTGAGGCGACTCTGGGTTGTTCGTAAAAGACCTTCAATACTCTCTCTTCATATTGATTACGGGAGTTCAAGATCCGTTCCCGCTGAGGCGGGGACATGAGAACACCCATACCTAAGGATATTTGGGGGACAAGTATCCATCAAGGTTGAGCGGCATTCCGGAGCCATAGTTTTTCTTTCTCCTGCGTCGACTGCGAAAAATACTTTCTCGCTGTATTATCCATACAGCTCGGTCGTATTTTTCTGGTTTCCTTGTAGAAAGAAAAACTACAGATACCAAGCGGCAAGGGGTGCCATTGGAGGATTACTTTTTGGAGGCTCTATTTTTTCGTTCCTGATAACGTTTTTTCCCCTCCGCGAAGCGGCGTTTTTCTTCTGAAGTTTTTACAATGAGCCCCGGGACTTTTTTTGGGCGCCCTTTTTCATCAATCGCCACCATCGTTACGTACGAA
>DATDOI010000003.1:0-2106 GCA_035293325.1 Candidatus Altimarinota bacterium | reverse complement strand
TCTGGCTGTCCTTTTTAACCTTGAAGTCACCCTCATTCAGCGTATTTTTTTTGATACGGATCTTGCCTCCGGTTCGGAGCGGCTGACATACCTGGAGATCAGTAAAAACATGATGTTCGCCTATCCGTTCGGCATGGGGCTCGGCCATTTCACCCTCAATATGCAGGATTTCGTCATACAGAAAATGTCGCCGTGGATTCTCCAGCCGGTGCATAATGTTTATATGCTCATCGGCAACGAGGCGGGGCTCATTGCCGCCCTCGTTTTTCTGTTCGTGATCATTTACGTTTTTTTTCTGCTCCTGGGCGCGTCCAAAAATGCGGTACGGGAAAATGACCGCCATTTGGCAATCACGCTCATTGCGCTTTTGACATCTTTTTCCGTTGCCGCTCTCTTTGATCACTATTTTTTCACACTCTACCAGGGTCAGGTAGTGCTTTTTTTGTTGTTCGGATGCGCGGCGAGTTTGCTCAGAAGTTCGCGGTTGCCCCGCAAAAAATCCTGAATCGGGAGAGGATTTTTCCCTTCAAGCTGAACTTTCGAGGGAATAATCAGCCCTTCACGCGTTCCAATCGCGATGCTGTCTTTCGATAGCTCAACAATGGCGCCCGGCCCGGTTTTTTTTGCCGCGGGTGAGTTTTCATCAATGCCGATTTCAAGGAGCCTTAATTTTTTTCCGTCGATCATCAAAAAACAGCCGGGCCACGGAGTGTAGGCCCGCAGGCGGTTGCTGATCTGCATGGCTGACATTTTTGTAAGGTCAATCAGCCCATCGTTTTTTGAAATCTTATGGCAGTGCGTTGCTTTTGAATCATCCTGGGGAAGCGGGGTGACAGCCCCTTCCTTGTAGTCGTTTAAAACCGCGACGAGCAAACCGGCGGCCAGTTCACTCAGTTTAATACGAAGGGTTTCGGCGGTATCGCGCGAATCTATGGTGATACGCTGGATCTCCAGCACGGGGCCGCTGTCGAGATTTTCCTCCATCAACATAAACGTCACACCGGTTTCAGTGTCGCCATGTAACAGTGCTTCCTCCACCGGCGACGCCCCCCGATACAGCGGTAAAAGCGACCCGTGGATATTGACGCACCCGAATCTCGGCAGATCCAGAATCTCTTTCGGAAGAATCTGGCCATACGCGGTTACAACGATAAAATCCGGGTCCAGCCCTTCCAGCAGATCCAGAACCTCTTTATTCCCCCGCAGTTTCGGAGGCTGAAAAACCGGCACATCCGCCTTCAGAGCCGCTATTTTTACGGGTGGAGGGGTAAGTACCTGCTTCCTCCCGACCTTTTTATCCTCCTGGGTTATAACGGCGCTTACTTCAAAATTTTTGCTTCCCAGAAGCGCCTGAAGCGGAGGAACCGCGAACTCAGGAGTTCCCATATATACAACCTTTGTTTTGTCTGGAGCCATCTCTTTCCGTGGGTATAATTTCTGCTTGCCAAAGGGGACCTGATTCATTAAACTCCCCATCTAAAAGCCACTATACCATATGGAAACCCAATTTTTACAGGCCAAACGGTTGATCGATAAAGCCCAGAAGATTCTGTCGATCTCCCACAAGCGTCCGGACGGCGATACTCTCGGTGCGTCCTGCGCCCTGTACTGGGGTTTGAAGCAGTTGGGAAAAGATGTGGACATGGCCTGCATTGACGAAGTGCCGGAGAGGTTTGCGTTCCTTCCGGATATCCGCAAAATCATCCATGAGTTCGATTTTCACGATTACGATCTGATTATTGTTTCTGATGCGGGTGCTTCGTACATGACCCGCTATCATGAAATATACCCGGATATCTTCAAGAGTGACGTGCCGGTGATCAACATTGATCATCACACTTCGAACGATAATTTTGGCACGGTGAATATTGTTGACCCGCAGAGCGCTTCCGCCACCGTTGTCATCTATAAGTTTTTTAACTTCATAGATATTCATATCACTCCGAATATTGCCGTATCTCTTCTGACGGGCATATATAACGATACCGGAAGCCTCATGCACTCCAACACGACGCTTGAAGTTTTTGAGATTTCAGGAAAACTTATGGAACTGGGTGGTAAAGTACACGTTGTGGCCCGGAATCTTTTTCGCACCACACCTATCTC
>DATDOI010000002.1:0-2363 GCA_035293325.1 Candidatus Altimarinota bacterium | reverse complement strand
AACGGCCGTTCCCCCCGCCTGAAGGCAACCTTTGCGGTCTTGCTGTCTTACCTTTTTCAGGATAGTATTCCTACGATATTTTTCATGCGCGCATGGGTGTTTTTAAAATTGGTGTTCTCGATTTTGAGACTGTCGGTCAGGGCTCTGCGGAAGGTTCGCGTTTAGCCGGGAATGCCAAACCATACAATCGCACGAAAATGTTTACCGACGCCATCAAGGCTGCCGGCCATATTCCGGTTGTCTATAAGGTCGAAAAATGTCAGATGTTTTTTGGTGAGAAGGCCGTTATTCTCTATAATAACAAGAAAATTAAGGGATGCGATGTCCTTATCCCGCGCATAGATTTTTCTCTGGGCATTGATCTGGAGATATCGATCATCAAACAGTTTCAGCTCATGGGCATACCGGTATTAAACCAGTACCTCCCCATTTCCCGCGCAAAAAATAAACTGCGAACGCTCCAGATTCTCACCCGATCCAAAATACCCGTTCCCAAAACCATCATCGCGCGTCGCATCCAGGATGTTGATGAGGCGGTGAAAAGAATCGGAGGGTATCCCGTCGTGATCAAAGTTCCTTTTGGCAGTTACGGGCGTGAGGTGGCATTGCTGGAAAGCCGTCGGTCACTGTATTCAGCTCTGGACATTCTGCTTCGGCGCGACACCACGAGTATCTTTCTGGTTCAGGAATACGTTGCGGAATCTGATAACTGCGATTACCGCGCTTTTGTCGTCGGTGATAAAGTTATTGCTTCAATGAAGCGTCAGGCACGGGCGGGCGATTTTCGTTCGAATCTGGAGCTTGGCGGCACGGCAACTTCCATTGCATTATCCGATGATGAGCAAAAAATTGCCGTCAGGGCTGCAAAATCTGTCGGTCTTTCCATTTGCGGCGTTGATCTTCTCCACTCAAAGAATGGCCCTGTTGTTATGGAGATTAACGCCAATCCCGGTTTAAAGGGAATAACGGATGCAAGCGGAGTGGATGTTGCCGGCGAAATTATAAAGTATGCGGCGAAAGTTGCGCATCAGCATAAAACTCAAAAATAATGAACGGACCTCTTACAATCGGGATTTTGGACTACAGCGACATAACTCGCGCATCGGGAGGGCTGTCGCCGACCACCATTAAAGAGATCCAGAGCATTCGCGATGCGATTAAATCCCGCGGGCATAAACCAATCCTCTATAAGGCGCCGAAATGCCAGATGTACTTTCACGGCCGGACGTCCGAGATTCTCTACAATCATAAAAAGATAAGGGGATGCGATGTGCTGATACCCCGGGTTGCCGTCACGGCGAATCTTGATCTGGAGGTTTCTCTGGTCAAACAGTTTCAGATGATGGGCATCCCCATCATCAACCGGTACCTTCCCATCCAGCGCGCCAAGAATAAACTCCGCACGCTCCAGATTCTGACTCAGAAAAAACTGGCGGTTCCGCAAACGATTGTCGTGCGCAAATTTGAGTATATTGATGAGTCCATCAAAAAAGTTGGCGGGTATCCTGTTATTGTAAAATCTCCTTTTGGATCTTACGGCGCCGGAGTTGTCATTGTGGAGAGTCGCCGGTCTCTCTACTCCGCTCTTGATGTGATTCTGATGGGAATGGAGAGCAATATTATCCTTATTCAGGAGTATGTTGCGGAGGCGGACGGGAGTGATTACCGCGCATTTGTTATAGGCGACCGGGTTGTTGCGTCCATGAAGCGTCAGGCGAAAAAAGGAGAGTTCAGATCCAATCTTCACCTTGGAGGAGAGGCATCGGCTATAACACTTACGGAAGAGGAGCAGAAACTGGCGGTTCGCGCATCACAGGCTCTGGGTTTGCAGATTGCCGGCGTTGATCTGCTTCGTTCAAAAAATGGTCCCATTGTTATGGAGGTGAACTCGAATCCGGGTTTCTTCGGGTTGAGCCGCATAACTGGAATTGATGTTGCGGGCGAGGTGATAGATTTTGCGGTCCGCTTTGCGCGCGAAAAAAAGGCGAAACTAAAAAAATAGAGTAAGCCCTGCGCCACGTACTTTTGCAGAGGGTTTTTTTAGGTACGTTTTTCGCTGACAACTTTATCGATGAGGCCGTATTTCATGGCCTCTTCCGCCGTCATAAAATTATCGCGGTCCGTATCGAATTCGACCGTTTTAAGCGGTTTTCCGGAATGTTTTGCCAGAATTTTGTTGAGGCGGTCTTTTGTTCTCAGAATGTGGTTCGCGTGAATGGAAATGTCACTCGCCTGACCCTCGATTCCCCCCAGAGGCTGATGGATCATCACCTCTGCGTTCGGGAGCGCAAAACGTTTTCCTTTTGCTCCACCTGCCAGAAGGATTGCTCCCATGGAGGCGGCCATTCCCACACACACCGTGG
>DATDOI010000001.1:0-2473 GCA_035293325.1 Candidatus Altimarinota bacterium | reverse complement strand
CAGGTAACGCTGGAAGTTGCTGATAACCAGAACGTCATTGATACGTTCACGAAGAATATCCTCGTAACTGGAAGCATTTAATGAGTATGGATAAAAAGCAGAAAAAAATTGTGAAAATCATCTGTCTCATATCGCTCATAGCCCTTGTTGCGGGCTTGTTCGCGCCACTGCTCGCCGGACAGAGTTTCTAGAACCCTCCGTCTTGCGGACTCTTTAAAAATTTGGCATGAAATAATCCCTTCAGTAAGGGGTTTTTTGATGAATCCACCATCCGCCAAAATCAGAATATAAAATTGACGCAAGGCAATAAAAATGTTAAAATAAACAGATGGGAAAGTAATAAAATAAATATCAAAAAAATGGACGACTTGAACATAACTCCGGCTCCCCAGTCAGGCGAACAGCCTCCAGAGCAACCGGTCCAGCCGCTTTTAAGTGATATGAATGGCGCTCCGGCTCCAACTCCTCTTGAAACATCCGCTCATCCGGCGGAGACGGGGCAAAATGTGCCTCCGCTTCCGGAAATGAATCCGGCCGCGGAGCAGATGGGGGAGAAGCCGATTGAAACCGCTAAAAAGGGTTTACCAAAAGCTGTACTGATCGGAGGCGGCCTGCTTGTGGCCGGTCTTGTGGCGGCTGCCGTCTACTTTGGCGGACCTGTGTTTTTCAAAGCGCCTGTTGCAGAATCACCCATCCGCTATGCAGCAACAACCGGAGAGGTTTGTCCCGCAGATCAGTATTATGATGAGGTTACGGATGCTTCAACCGGTGCAGTGACATTTGATGCAACAAAATGCAAACCAATTCCGCAGGACGACTGCGACCTTATACAAAAACTGAAGGCAGATCCGGATACATACCGCCTTTCAGCGGAAACTATTCTGCATGTAGGGGTTTGGGCAGAAACCTGCGTGGCTGAATCCTGTGTCGAAAACGAAGAACGTGATGCTCTGAATGAATGTGTTTGTAAGGAAGGATACTTCGAGTTGCCGGCTACGCGGACGGAATTGACGGCTTTGACGCAGGAAACTCTCATGAGTTCGGCTTCGGATCAAACAAGCTGCGTAAACTGTGATGACCTGAAGAAAGGCATGGACGATGTCCAAAACAGAATGGATGGTGTCAGTCAGCTTGACCTGAGCGAGGAACAGAAAGTAACTCAAACCGAAAGGTACCAGAAGCTTCTGGACTCTTATACGCAGCTCGCTGAAAAGAACGGTTGTATAGAAAAAGTTGAGTCCTGCGTGCCGGGGGAAAACGAAATAGTGGACTCATCCGGACAGAACTGTGTCTGCAAAACCAGCTACACGCGTGATGAATCCAACGGGATGTGCGTTTTTGACTGTGAAAAAGTCGGGTCGCGCCTTTCCGAGTTGAAGACCACGCCTCCCGCATCAATAACGCCGGAAGTGCAGGAAGAGATCAAAGATCTCGAGGCGCTCGCTGCAACAAACCAGTGTGAACTCCAGGTTGTGGAACTGACGGCCTGTGAACAGTATGCGCAGGCGGCAAAAGATCAGATAGCCAGCGGATCACTGATGGAATCGTACAATGCGCAATTAAGGCTGATTCGGGAGAAGTGTACGCGCGAGTACAGTTCCTGCGAGCAGAGACTTGCGGTTGGAACCGTTGCCCGCGCCTATATGACGGCAGCGACAAATCAAAGCGATATCACATACTTCACCAATCAGTATAACGACGAGAAAGACGGCTTTTATGCCGACGCGACCTGCATTGACATCGCGGATCGCTGTCGCCGCATCGAAGTGGGAGGAAGTGGAACGGGAACAGAGAGTCAGCAAAGTGAAGAAAGCGAGCCACCAAGTGGAATGCTTACGGTTGATTCGCTTCTCGTTGCGCCCGACACGGGAGCGCCGTCCGAAAGTCTGAGCATCTTTTCACAGGAACAGATGAATCAGGCTGTAAGCGTCGCCATAGACCAGAACGGTTTTTATAACGATGATGAGTTCTACAATCTCTACTGCATTACGGGCGATACGGTCCCGATGACGCTGCAAGCAGACGAGACAGCACCATCAGACCAGACAACGCCAATTGTGACTGCGCCACCCGAGCCATCGTCCACCGAGCTTATGGCAGTCCTGTCGCCTGAGCTCCTTGCTACCGAACCGGTTATAGAACCAGCGATAGAACCAACGCTGGAACCGGAACCGGCCCCTGAGCCTGAAGTCTCGCCGATAATTATTTTGCCCGATGCCACGGTTGACGCTGAAGTAAGCGCTACGGATGAACCCCTCGAACCAACGATCGAAACCGATACAGTAACCCTTCACGGAGCAGCATCGGAACTGCCGGCAGGTGAAGTACCGGCTGATGAACTTCCCGCCAGTGAAGTCAGTGAAGTAACCGCGGTTGAACAGCCGATCACGGCCGAAGAACCGGTTACAATTGTTGCCGTCGAAGATGCGCCCCCGGAAATTACGCCGACCGGCCCGGAAGTATATTTCTATCT